>DATARY010000036.1:0-16055 GCA_036263935.1 Mycobacterium sp. | reverse complement strand
GGAGGGCACCAGCGACAAGCCCGGATACCTGTCGGGCTATGGAGCCCTGCCGGCTGCCACCATCACTGAGTTGGCCAAGCGGGCCAGGCTGCGCCCGGTAATCATCCCCACGCCGACCCCACAACCGCAGTACCGGCCATCGGCGGCGCTGGGCGAGTTCATCCGCTGCCGGGATCTGACCTGCCGCTGGATGGGATGTGATAAGCCGGCGTGGAGCTCTGACATCGACCACACCGTGCCCTATCCGCTGGGGCCCACCCATGCCTCGAACAACGCCTGCTACTGCCGCTTCCATCATCTGCTCAAGACGTTTTACTGTGGGCCCGGTGGATGGAGTGAACGTCAGCTGCCCGACGGGACGATCATCTTCACCTCGCCCAGCGGGCGCCGCTACAGCACCACACCCGCAGGGGCGCTGTTCTTTCCGCAATTGGCGCTGCCCACCGAACCCGCACCCAACACCGCGCGTCGCGCATCCAATCGGAACGCAACCTCAACGCAGCCCGATACGCCGCCGACCCACCACCGTTCTAAGCGGGCGTCCACGGCGTCAGCCGTGGCGTCCACGCGGGCACATTGCGCCGATACTCCTCGTACTGTTCGCCGTATGTGCGAACCAGCGTGGGTTCCTCGTACCAATGCACAAACGATGCCGTCACGATCCAGCCGATCACGGCATAGAGGACGAGCCACGGACTGTCGAACAGCAGCGACTGGCCGAGAATCGCCGTGAGCAGCCCCACGTACATCGGGTTGCGGACGAACCGGTTGAAGCCGGTGACCACGAGCCGCTGGGTCGGCGCGATCGGCATCGGCGTCCCGCCCGCCTTGACGAACTGGATGAATGCGTGAACCGGCGGGATCAGGCCGAGCACGATCAACACCACGCCCAGGACCACCCGCAACGGCGGGCTGGACCCGGGGATCTCCCAGTGGGTGATCAACCACGGGCCCAGCCCGACGAAGGTGCCCGGCGCGACTACGAAGAAGGCCGCCGAACTGAGCGCGGCGCTGGAGGTTCGCACCTACCCAGTATTAGGCCAGTCCTCCGTCACTTGGGTGAGCCGCACGCTGTTGCCGGACGGATCGCGGAATCCGCAATCGATGCCGTACGGCATCTGATGGGGTTCCTCGGTGAATTCGACGCCCCGCGCCTTCAATGCCTCATAGCTCTTCTGGCAGTCATCGGTCTGGAGGAAGACCGTGCCCGCGAAGCCCTTCGCGGTGAGATCCAGAACCTGCTTCTTGGTGGCCTCGTCCATGACCGGCTCGCCGGGGACCGCCATCAGCACGATCGATAGGTCGTCCTGGCCGGGCGGGCCCACGGTCAGCCATCGGAACTGGAGCTCCGGAAGCGAAACGTCTTCGCGCACTTCCATACCGACCTTCTCGGTCCAGTACTTGAGTGCCACTTCTTGGTCGTGTACCCACAGGTGGGCGCTTGCGATTTTGATCATGCGCACGACGCTACGGTCAGGCGTCGGTTCCCGTCTTCTCCCCGTGTGCTGTCTTGACGCGGCTGTCCGCGGGCGGGCGAGTGTCCCGCAGCAGGATGCAGCTCGGCACCCTCGCGTACACCGATGCCGGCGGCAGACTGGCCCGGTACGCGGCCGGCGGCATGCCGTACACCCGCGCAAAGCTGGTGGTGAATGACCCGACGCTCTGCAGGCCGACCATCACGCAGATGTCGGTCACCGAGCGGTCGGTGTGGCGCAGCAGCGAGGCGGCGCGCTCGAGGCGTCGCGTTTGCAGATACGCCCGCGGAGATTCGCCGAACGTCCGGGTGAACATCCGGCTGAAATGTGCCCGCGACAGCCCGGCCGCGGCGGCCAGATCGTCGACCGTGATTGCCTCGGCATAGCGGGCGTCGACCAGATCCTTGGCCCGCTGCAGATAGCGGGCCGGGGGCACCTGCGCCATGGCTACAAGTATGGCGTGCTCGCGGAATCGGAACCTGAAGCAGTACGTTTATATGGCGGATGAGTTGGCTGGGCGGCCGCGGATCGGTGCCGACCTACGGGGGACATGGGAGGCAGCGATTCGAGGAAAGTCCGGACTTCACAGAGCAGGGTGATTGCTAACGGCAATCCGAGGTGACTCGCGGGACAGTGCCACAGAAAACAGACCGCCACCCTCGCGGTGGTAAGGGTGAAACGGTGCGGTAAGAGCGCACCAGCATTCCGGGTGACCGGAATGGCTAGGCAAACCCCACCCGAAGCAAGGCCAAGAATGTCGCAGAGGGGCGCGGCAGCGCAGGCGACCGAGGGCTGCTCGCCCGAGCCTGCGGGTAGGCCGCTTGAGGCACCCGGCAACGGTGTGTCCAGATGGATGGTCGCCGCCTCGTCGCCGTGGTAATACGCGGCGGCGCGGAACAGAATCCGGCTTACAGGCCAACTCATCCGCCCTGTCGGGAGCGACCGGCATCGAGTCCCCCTAACTACCATGTAAGCAGACCTACATGCGGTATGTATGAAGCTACGTACGGTATGTATGAAAGGCATGCTGATGGACGACGTTCGCCGCACGCAAGCCGAACGCGCCGCAGAAACTCGCGAGGCGCTTATCGCGGCCGCGCGGCCGTTGTTCGCCGCGCATGGTTTCGCCGAAGTGGCTCTTGAGACGATCGTGCGCTCGGCGGGCGTTACTCGCGGCGCGCTCTACCACCATTTCGCCGACAAGACCGAGCTGTTCGCGGCCGTGTTCGAGCAAGTCGAGGGCGAGGTGGCGACCCGCATGGGCGAGGCGGTCGCGGCGGCCGACCAGACGGACCCGGTCGAGGTCATGCGGCTGGGCGCGGGCTTCTGGCTGGACGCCTGCTCAGATCCCGAGATCCAGCGCATCGTGTTGGTGGATGCTCCGGCCGTGCTGGGCTGGACGCGATGGACCGAGATCGGAAACCGCTACAACATCGGTCTGGTTCGTGCACTGCTCGCCAACGCCATCGAGACCGGCCTCATCCCGTCGCAACCGATTGAAGCGACCGCTCTCACGATGCTCGGTGCAATGCGGGAGGCGACCCTCTATGTGGCACTGGCCGAAGACCACGACCAGGCACGCCAGGAAGCCGGCGCGGTCATGAACCGGTTGATCGAAGCCCTTAGGGCCTAGCGCGTCTCGCGCACCGACTTGCCCAGCTTCTTCAACGCCTCGTCAAGCTGCTGGCGCGAGCGCTGCGCCAGGTCGTCCTCTTGTTGGTACAGCAGGCCGTATGTGAACGAGTCCTCGCCCGCGGCGTTCGCGGCCTCGGCTTGATGGCTCAGATGCGCGCGGCTGACGACGCTGTCCTGGTGATCGCCCAACAGCGTCTGAATGGCCTTGGCCCGATCAGACACCTTGTCGGCGCCGGTAGCCGCTGCGGTATAGCGAAGTCGCTTGGCGCCCTTTCGGATTCGGTGCAGCGCGTCGTCGCGATCCTCCTCGGCGGCCGCCGCGGCCCTCTTGGCGGCCTTGCGCACTCGTTTGTATGCCGAATCGATGGTCAGCTGCGCCGGTTCCTCGCCGGGCGGGGTAGGCGGCGGCGCGATGGCAACCAACCCCTCGAGCGCATCCAGCAACCGGAAGTAACGCTGCGACCGCATCGCGATCAGCGAGCGCCGATGCCCGGCCTGGTATCGCCGATTCGCTCCTTCGACCAGCCGCTCCCGCACCGGTCCCCGCACGAGCTCACGGGGCAGTTCGTCCAGGGCACGTTCGTAGCGCTCGCCCAGCACCTCGGCGTCGCGCGCCACCCCCAACACGCTGGCCAATTGCCGCAGCTCGTCGATGATCCAGGCATCGTCGGACAGGCCGAATGCGTCCTCGGACGCCTGCAACAGGCTGCGGATCTTGCGCGTCGTCACCCGCATCTGGTGCACCGAGTCGTAGACATCGGCCCGCACCGCGCGATCCCACACCAGCAGCTCCTCGACCTGTTCGGCGACCGCGCGGTGCACCGGATCAGACGGCGGCTTCGGCGCGGGCTGCTCGGGCGCGCCGGTCCCTTCGAGCACCCGCGCCAGCTTCGACCCATGGCCCGCCGGCTCCGCTCCCGCGTCGAGCAGGCGGTTGGTCAGCCGGTCGAGCAGGTCGGCCGACGTGCCGTTGACAAGCTCCAGTTCCCATTCGCGCCAACGCTGTTGGTCGCCGTCGTGGCCGGCCTGCGCGGTCACCTGGTCGTCGCAGAACTCCGCGAGCGCGGCGCCGTCGAGTCCGTACAGCACATCGACGGTACGGCCGGTCGTTATGCGCGCGACCGGGCCGAGCGGGCGATCACGGACGATCGCCAACACGACGTCCTTCAACTCCTCGGGCACGATGTCATCGTCGTCGCCCAGCGGTGCCCGCACCTCGGTCCGCGCGTCCGGCCCCGCCGGCAATTTCAGGTGCCATCCGGCATCCGTTCCGCCGGTGCGCCTGCGCAGGGTCACATGGTGTTCGGCCAAATCGTGGTCGGGCGTGTCGAAGTAGACGGCGTCGAGTTGCTGCGCGGGCGACCGCTCCACCCGCGACACCGTCGACAGCCCCTCGAACGAGGGTGACACCGTGGATTCGACCACCTCGAACTTGCGCTCGACCTCCAGATACCTGGAATTCGCCGGGTCACTGGGATTAGCCATGGTGCGAGAAGTGTCCCTTCGGCGACGCCCCTGATGGTTAACGTGTGGTGGACAGAGTGCCACACGAAGGTGAACAGGCGTCAGGAAGCCCTGCTGAACTCGCCAGCCCGGTCCCATGCCTGACGCTCGGCGGCAAACGCGACCGCCTGCTGCTGACGGAAGGCGGCGATGGCCTCGTTGTTGGCGGTGAGGAAGTCGCGGTAGTCGCCCAGTGAGAACTTCCCGTTGCCGATGGCCACCTCGCCGAGGCCCGCGGCCATCTCGGCACGCATGTGCAGTAGCTCGTCGGCGCTGACTGGGTAGAACCTGATCCTGTCGAAATACCGCAGCAGCCAAGGGGTTCCGGGCTCGAATGAGCGGGCGCCGCCCGGGTGGCAGTGATTCCACACCTGCGTGGTACGTCCGACGAACTGATATCCGCCGGGGCCTTCCATGCCGTAGATGCATAGGTAAGCGCCTCCGATCCCGACGGCGTTCTCCGGTGTCCAGGTCCGCGCCGGGTTGTATTTCGTCGTGACGAGCCGGTGCCGCGGATCCAGGGGAGTGGCGACCGGTGCCCCGAGGTACACATCGCCCAGCCCGAGCACCAGGTACTCAGCGTCGAAGACAATGTGGTGCACCTGCGCGGAATCGTCAAGACCGTTGATCCGCCTGATGAATTCGATGTTGTCCGGGCACCACGGCGCGTCGCCGCGAACGCCGTGCATATAGCGCTGGATCGCTTCATGGGTCGCGGGATCGTCCCACGACAACGGCAGTGCGACGGTGCGGCTGGGCACGACCAGCTGATCCGACGGCGGCAGCTCGCCGTCCAGGCGCGCCAGCACCTCGGTGGCCTCGGCCATCGACAGCACCGCGGGGTCGAACTGCACCTGCAGTGATCGCACGCCCGGCGTGAGCTCGGTGATGCCCGGGATATTCCGGCGAACAAGATCCTCGTAGAGCACATGGACCCGGGCCCGCATCGCCAGGTCGAGCATCATCGGCCCGTACTCGACCAGCACACCGCCGTCGCCGTCGCGGCGAAGCGTCACATCGGTGCCGTCACGGGCGGCGAAACGGCTCAGCACTCCGTCGTCGTTGTCACTGGATGTCGAGATCACCAGCGGGAACGACGCGCGCCGGTCGATGTCGATAGTCCGCAGCGACGGGGCCCTGTCGGCACGCACAGGAACGAACCGCACCGCGTCGCCCGGGGCCATCTGGCCGAGCTTCCACCGGTCACCCCCGACGACGGTGACCGGGCAGACGAAGCCGCCCAGGCTGGGCCCGTCCGGCCCGAGGAGGATCGGGGTGTCCCCGGTGTAGTCCAACGTGCCGACACAGTAAGCGTTGTCATGAATGTTCGACGGGTGCAGTCCGGCCTCGCCGCCGTCGGTGCGTGCCCACACAGGCTTCGGGCCGACTAGGCGTACCCCGGTGCGATCGGAATTGAAATGCACGGTGTAGTCGGTGCCGACCAGCGTGTCGATGTCGGCGCGGGTGAAGAATTCCGGTGCGGCGTGCGGGCCTTCGGTGACCGCGAGCTCCCAACGATGCCCGATGCTTGGCTGCTCGTCGATCGCGGCACGGGCCGGACGGTCGGTCAGCGATCCCCGATCGACGCCGGCCGACAGCACGTCCCCATCACGCAGCGGCCTGCCCAGGTGGCCGCCGAACGCACCGAGGGTGAATGTCGCTGTGCTGCCGAGGTATTCGGCCTCGTTCAGGCCGCCGGCGATCAGTACGTAACAGCGCATGCCGGGGCCGGTGAGCGTCCCGACATCAAGCACGGCGCCAGCGGGCACCGTGATCGACTGCCACTGTGGGACCGCGACGTCATCCAGGGTCACGATCACAGGCGCACCGGTCACGCACACGCGGCCACCGTTCGGAAACCGAAGGGCCGGACCGCCTCTCGTGCATTCGAGCCCGGCGGCGCCCTCGGGGTTGGCCAGCACCCGATTGCCGATCCGGAACGACAAGTCGTCCATCGGACCCGACGGCGGAACCCCGACATGCCAATAGCCCACACGACCCGGCCAGTCCTGCACGGTGGTCAGCAGTCCAGGCCGGACCACCTCGATGATGCTCACGGAGCGGTCTGACCCGCGACATCGGGCGGGTGTCCCGAGATCACCATCCGTATCGGAGTCGGGTCGAAGCCATTGCACGGGTTGTTGATCTGCGGGCAGTTCGACACCAGCACCAGCGTGTCGACCTCGGCCCGCAGCGTCAGCGACTTGCCCGGCGCAGACAGCCCGTCGACGATGCCCAGCGTGCCGTCGGCCTCGACCGGCACATTCATGAAAAAGTTGATGTTCGAGACGATGTCGCGCTTGCCCAGGCCCCACCTTGCCCCCTCGGCCAGGAAGTTCTCCACGCAGGCGTGCTGGTGCACGGTGTGGTGGCCGTAGCGCAGCGTGTTCGATTCTTTCGAGCAGGCGCCGCCGATGGTGTCGTGGTTGCCGACGTCGTCGGCGATGATCGTCATCAGCGCGGTGTCGTCGGCGGCGCGCAGCACCGAGCCGGTGGTCAGGAAGATGTTGCGCTGCGCGGTGATTGTCGTCTGTGCGCTATACCGCAGATTGGGATCGACCTGATTCCCCGTGACGCCCCAGAACAACGTGTCGACGGCCTGATTGCCTTGCAGGTCGATGATCTGAAGCGTCTGGCCGGCCTTCAGGATCGCCGACCACCGCGCGCACGCCTTCACCACCTCGTCGGAGACGACGGTGGCGATCAGCTCGGTTGTCATATCGATGCCTCGGTGTTGGATTGCTGTGCCGCCCAAGTGCTTTCGGTGTTGAACAGGGCGCGCAGGTATTCGGGGTCGTCGTTGACGGGGGTGATCAGCTGCTCACCGGCCCGCCAGGCCAGCACGTCGACATCGGTGATCGCCGGAGCGGGGTCCAGTGGGTGGGCGGAGTTCACCAGCGCGACCACCACTGGCAGGTGGATCAGCAGATCGACCGTCGCACCGGACCCGGCAGAGCCGGTGAAGCCCAGCGAGCCGTCGTCGCCGACGCGAACCCCCTTGAAGAACGAAATCGACGGTGCCACATCGCGGATGTCGAGGCCGTGCTTGGTCGCGGCCAGCAGCATCTTCGCGCGGCCGGCGTCGGTCATGCCGCACAGCGTGTCGTGATGGCCGGAGCTGTCGGCGACGACCGTCGCCAGCACCCGGCCCTGGTCGGAGAGCAGCGGGTGACCCGCACCCAGATACGCCTGCCACGGCACCTTCATCGTGTCGGCGACGTTGAGTCGCTCCCACGACGCGTCGGCCCGGAAGAGCAGCAGATGCGCGCACGCCCCGCCGTCAGGATCGACCAGCCGAAGGCGGGTGCCCCGGCCCAGCACCTTCGTGGTGTATGACGCGGCGGGGACGGCCTCCGACCACAACAGCCGCGAGGGCTCGACGTCGGCCGGCGTGGCCGGGCTCCGCATCGCTGCCCCGTGGGCCCGGGATCGGGCATGATCCCTGGCCCCGGCGGTCGAATCGGTGCTCACTGTCGGCTCCTGTCCGATTAACTGTCACTTGAAAGTTTTGTGGTCGGGGATTCCCCGTGGGTGTCGGCGCTGTTACGACTGCGTTGACTCTATTTCTATCAAATGACAGGTATTGAGTCCAGGGTGCAAGAATGGGAGCCATGCCCGACGAGCGCTCGCGCGAGGAGCGTCGCCACAGCGATGGCCCCGGACGTCCGAGGCTGGAGCAATCTCGGCGCCCAGGGAAGACCGCCCGCGAGGAGATTCTCGACGCGGCCGCCGAACTGTTCACGAACCTGGGCTATGCCAGCACGTCGACCCGTCGGATCGCCGATGCGGTCGGGATGAGGCAAGCCTCGCTGTATCACCACTTCGCCACCAAGGACGACATACTCGACGCGCTGCTGGCAGGCACCGTCGACGAGCCCCTGCGGATGGCCGCCGCACTGCTCTCCGAGTCCGGCCCGGCCGCGCCGCGGCTTCACGCCCTTGTGGTCAGCGACGTCACCCAGCTGTGTGTCAGCCGGTGGAACCTCGGTGCGCTCTACCTGCTGCCTGAACTGCGGCTGGACCGGTTCGAGCAGTTCCGGCTGCGTCGCGCGGAACTGCGCGAGCGCTACCGCTTGATCGCGGCCGAGGTAATCGCTGAATGCGACGGTCCGGCAGACGCCGACGATCTGCCGTTTCGGCTGGTCGAATCGGTGATCAACCGTCGCTCCGACGACGGCGAGTGCCCACAGGAACAGCCGCGGGTGATCGCCGACGGCGCACTACGCACGCTCGGCTTCGACGGTGACTTCGGCGAGTTGCGCAAGCTGACCGAGGAGCGGCGTCGGCGCGCCGATACAGTCCAAGTGTGACCGAATACCAGACCATCAAACTCGAACAGTCGGGCCCAATCACGCGGATCACCCTGAATCGGGCCGATGCCGCAAACGGCATGAACGACACCATGACTCGCGAACTCGCCGACGCCGCAAGGCGCTGCGACACCGAGGCGACGAAGGTCGTGGTGCTTACCGGATCAGGGCGATTCTTCTGCGCGGGCGGGGATCTGAAGGCGTTCGCCGCAGCGCCTAGCCGCGGCCGCTTCATCAAGGGCGTCGCGGACGACCTGCATCGCGCCATCTCGACGTTCGCGCGGATGGACGCCGTGTTGATCATCGCGGTCAACGGTGTGGCCGCCGGCGCCGGCTTCTCCCTCGCGGTGACCGGTGATCTGGTGCTCGCGGCCGAGTCCGCGTCGTTCACGATGGCCTACACGCGGGCAGGGCTGAGCCCCGACGGCAGCTCGTCGTACTACCTGCCTCGGCTTATCGGCATCACCAAGACCAAGGAGCTGATGCTCACCAACCGGACACTGTCGGCTCAGGAGGCATCGCAGTGGGGACTGGTCACCGAGGTGATTGCCGACGCGGAACTGTCCGCCCGCACGGATAAGCTGGCTGACCAAATGGCTGCCACCGCAAGCGGATCCAACGGTGGAGTGAAGGCGCTGCTGCTTTCCACGTTCTCCAGCGGGCTCGAAGAGCAGATGGAATTCGAGGGCCGGCTGATCGCCGAACGCGCCGAGTCTGCCGACGGCCGCGAAGGCATCGACGCGTTCCTTGAGAAGCGGAAAGCCGAGTTCGCCTAGAAGCTGTGCTCGTCGGCGGGGAACACGCCGCTGGTCACCTCGTTGGCGTATTGCGTTGCGGCACGCCGCAGTTCGTCGCCGACCTCGCCGAAGCGCTTGACGAACTTAGCGGTCTTGCCGCTGGTCAGGCCGGCCATGTCCTGCCACACCAGCACCTGCGCGTCGCAATTGGGTCCGGCGCCGATGCCGATGGTGGGGATGGTCAGCTTGCCGGTGATCTGGGTGGCCAGCTCGGCGGGCACCATCTCCATCACCACGGCGAAGGCACCGGCCTCCTGCACGGCGATCGCGTCATGGATGGTCTGCTCGGCCGCGTCGCCGCGACCCTGGACCTTGAATCCGCCAAGGCCGTTGACGCTCTGCGGCGTGAAGCCGATGTGCGCCATGACGGGGATACCCGCGGCGCTGACCGTGGCGATCTGTTCGGCGACGCGCTCGCCGCCCTCCAGCTTGACCGCGTGCGCGCCGGTCTCCTTCAGGAAGCGGGTCGCCGTGGCCAGCGCCTGGGCCGGGCCGGACTCGTAGCTGCCGAACGGGATGTCGGCGACCACCAGCGCGTGTGGGGCACCCCGCACCACGCCCCGGACGAGCGGAATCAGCTCGTCAATCGTCACCGGCACGGTGGTGTCGTACCCGTACACCACGTTGGCCGCCGAATCGCCGACCAGGAGCACCGGGATGCCGGCGTCGTCGAATATCCGCGCGGTCGAGTAGTCGTAGGCCGTCAGCATGGCCCACTTGTGGCCCTCGCCCTTCCACTTCTGCAGGTGATGGGTGCGGACTTTGGCCCGCGGTTTCGGATCGGCAGCACCGTAAATAGTCTGCTCAGACATCGTTGTCCCTCATGGTTTCGCCGGGTCGATCCTCGTGGCCCATCGGGTCCCCGGGTTCGTCTGACGTTTGTAAGTCTGCCACCTCGTCGTAAGAAGTTAAAAGCCGCATTGAGTGGATTTCCTCACACCAGGCGTCCCCGGACCTACCATCGGCGCATGCAAAGGCTCAGTGGACTCGACGCCAGCTTCCTCTATCTCGAAACCGCCGCGCAGCCATTGCATGTGTGCTCGATCCTCGAATTGGACACCTCAACGGTGCCCGGCGGCTACACGTTCGACCGGCTGCACGACGCGCTTGGCTTGCGGATCAAGGCGATGCCACAGTTCCGCGAGAAGCTTGCCGACAGCCGGTTCAACCTTGACCACCCGGTCTGGGTCGAGGACAACGATTTCGACGTCGACCGGCACCTGCACCGCATCGGTCTGCCGTCGCCGGGGGGCCGCAGCGAGCTCGCCGAAATCTGCGGGCACATCGCCTCGTTGCCGCTGGACCGTGCCCGTCCGCTGTGGGAGATGTGGGTGATCGAAAACGTCGCAGGCACCGACGCCCACGAGGGCGGGCGGATCGCCGTGATGACCAAGGTGCACCACGCCGGCGTCGACGGCGTCACGGGCGCCAACCTGATGTCGCAGCTGTGTACCACCGAGCCCGACGCGCCGCCGCCCGATCCGGTGGAGGGAGTGGGGGACGCCAGCGGTCTCGAGATCGCGATCAGTGGCGCGGTGAAGTTCGCCACCCGGCCGTTGAAGCTTGCCAACATGTTGCCCGCGACCGCCTCGACGGTGATCGACACCGTCAAGCGCGCACGCAGCGGACTGACCATGGCCGCGCCGTTCGCGGCCCCACGAACGGCGTTCAACGCCAACATCACCGGCCATCGCAACGTCGCCTTTGCCCAGCTCGACCTCGAAGACATCAAGACCGTGAAGAACCATTTCGGCGTGAAGGTCAACGACGTGGTGATGGCGCTGGTTTCCGGCGTGTTGCGCAGGTTCCTGATCGACCGCGGCGAACTGCCGGACACCACGCTGGTCGCGACGGTCCCGGTTTCGGTGCACGACAAATCGGACCGGCCCGGCCGCAACCAGGTGTCGGGCATGTTCTCCCGTCTCGAGACCAACATCGAGGACCCGGCCGCGCGACTGAAGTCGATCGCCGAAGCGAATTCGGTTGCCAAACAACATAGTTTGGCGATCGGCGCGACCCTGCTCCAGGACTGGACGCAGTTCGCCGCGCCCGCGGTGTTCGGCGTCGCGATGCGTGTGTACGCCGCCAGCCGGCTGAGTGGCGCCAAGCCGGTGCACAACCTGGTTGTCTCCAACGTGCCGGGCCCGCAGGTGCCGTTGTACTTCCTCGGAAGCAAGGTCAAGGCGTTGTACCCGCTTGGCCCGATATTCCACGGGTCGGGGCTGAACATCACGGTGATGTCGTTGACGGGCACGCTCGACGTCGGGATCGTGTCGTGCCCGGAGCTGCTGCCCGATCTGTGGGACATGGCCGACGACTTCCCGGTCGCCCTCGACGAGTTGGTCGGCGCAACGGGGTAGCCACGCGAACCTGCCTAGCCAGGGCCGACGCGGGTTCATGGCAGCATGTGGTGCCATGAACCTCAAGATCGGGGTCCTCGCGACCGCTGCTGCGCTGGTACTCGTCGCCGGCTGCAGCAAGATGGTCGACGGGCGCGCCGTCATTTCGGCACCACCCCGGCCAGGCACGCCGATCCAGTGGGGGCCCTGCAAGCCCGCTCCGTCCGACCAGTCCCGGGTCCCGCGCGGAGCCGAGTGCGGGATGCTCTCGGTGCCGGTGAACTACGACAAGCCCGACGGTGACGTCGCCCAGATCGCGATGATCCGGCTCAAGGCGACCGGCGCCAAGATCGGTTCACTGATCGTCAACCCCGGCGGTCCCGGCGAATCGGGGGTCGAGGCCGCCGCGTCGCTCGTGGCTTCGTTGCCGGACTCGGTGCGCCAGCGCTTCGATCTGGTCGGCTTCGACCCGCGCGGCGTCGGGAACTCGACACCGGCGGTGTGGTGCAACTCCGACGCGGACAATGACCGCCAGCGCGCGGACCCCACAGTGCAATTCACCCCCCAGGGCGTCGCCCACATCGAACAGGAGTACAAGGACTTCGTCCAGCGCTGCGTGGACAAGATGGGCAAGGACATCATGGAGAACATCGGAACCGCCAACGTGGTCAGGGATCTCGACGCGATCCGCGCGGCCCTTGGCGACGACAAGTTGACCTATCTCGGGTACTCATACGGCACCCGCATCGGGTCGTCCTATGCGGAGGCCCATCCGGACAAGGTGCGGGCGATGATCCTCGACGGCGCGGTCGATCCCGCCGCCGACCCGACCGAGGCCGAGATCCGCCAGTCGGCCGCGTTCCAGAAGGCGTTCAACGACTTCGCCGCCGACTGTGCGACCAAGCCGGACTGCCCGCTGGGCACCGACCCGGCCAAGGCCGTCGACGTGTATCACAGCCTGGTGAACCCGCTCGTGAAGCATCCGGCGAAAACCAAGGATCCGCGAGGGCTGAGCTACAACGACGCGATCGTCGGCACGATCCTGCCGCTGTACTCGCCAAGCCTGTGGCGTCATCTCACACAGGCGCTCAACGAGATAAAGAACGGCACGGGCGACACGATGCTGGCGCTGGCCGATCTGTACATGGGCCGCGACGCGCAGGGCCACTACAACAACTCGACCGACGTGCGGGTCGCGGTCAACTGTGTGGACAAGCCGCAGACCAAAGACCGGGCCAAGGCCGTCGAGGAGGATCGGCGCACCCGCGAGGTCGCGCCGTTCATGAGTTACGGCGAGTTCACCGGCCTTGCGCCGTTGGACACGTGCGCGTTCTGGCCGGTGCCGCCCACCACCACGCCACACGAGATCCA
Source organism: Mycobacterium sp. (assembly GCA_036263935.1). Lineage (GTDB taxonomy): Bacteria > Actinomycetota > Actinomycetes > Mycobacteriales > Mycobacteriaceae > Mycobacterium. The sequence continues at coordinate 2,625 of DATARY010000036.1, read as the reverse complement.
TGTCAGTGGCCTGCCGCCGATCTTGATCGTCTCGACGACCAACGATCCGGCCACGCCCTATGAGCAGGGCGTCGCGCTGGCCCGGGAACTCGGCGGTCGCCTGCTCACCTTTGACGGCACCCAGCACACCGTGGTGTTCCAGGGAAACCCCTGTGTCGACGACATCGCGGCTCGTTACCTTGTCGACGTGACCGTCCCGCCGCCCGACGCGAAATGCTGAGGATCGACACTGTCGGACAGGCCGACCTGCCCCAGCTCATGCCGATGCTGAGGGCCTACTGCGATTTCTACCGGGTCGATCCGGCCGATGATCGGCTGCGCGTACTGGCGTCGGCGCTGATCGACAACCCCGGCGAGGGCCTCCAGTTGATCGCACGCAACGGTGAGGGAACACCGCTCGGGTTCGCGACGCTCTACTGGACGTGGCAGACCCTCTGCGCCGCCCGGGTCGGCGTGCTCAACGACTTGTTCGTGGTGCCTGCGTTGCGGGGAACCGGGACGGGGCGTGCCTTGATCGAGCGATGCCTCGAATTGTGTCGCGAGCGCGGCGCACACAAGTTGGTGTGGGAGACGGCCCCCGACAACCTAACCGCACAGCGGCTGTACGACGGCATCGGCGCGCAAAAGTCGACCTGGCTCACATACGAAATCGACGCCTGATCACAGCCAGGTCACCGTTGTATCCCGGGCCGTATCGGCGGCCGGGTTTGCGTGCGACTATGTCTGCCATGTGGCGGGCGGGCAGGTTGATGGCGACCCCGCTCGCATCGCTTTTGGTGTGGCTGATCGCGTGCCCTGTCGCGGCCGCGTCGCCAGAGGGCGCGGCCACGCAGCTGTACGGGCAGCCGCCGCTGTGGGGAAGCTGCGAGCGCTTTGTCGGCGGCGCCAGCGGCATCCCCACCGCACAGTGCGGAACAGTCTCGGTGCCCGTGGACTGGAACAACCCAGCGAAACCCGAAGGCGCTCAAGCGCACTTGGCGGTGATACGGGTGCCAGCAAGCGGCGAGAAGATCGGCGTGCTTGTGGTCAATCCGGGTGGCCCCGGCGCGTCGGCGGTCGACACGGTCGCGAGTATGGCTGCCGCGCTTGCGGATACCGATATCACGCGGCGCTTCGACCTGGTCGGTATCGATCCGCGTGGCGTCGGGCACTCCACCCCGGAGTTGCGTTGCCGCACCGACGCCGAGTTCGATGCCTTCCGCACCGAGCCGATGGTCGACTTCAGCCCGGCGGGCATTGAGCACATCGAAGGCCTCTACCGGAAATTTGGCCAACGGTGTGCCGACAGGTTGGGTACCGAATTCCTGGCCAACGTCGGGACCGCGTCCTCGGCGCGGGACCTGGACGTCGTCCGAGAGGCCCTCGGCGAGAACCAGCTCAGCTACCTCGGCTTCTCGTACGGGACGGAGCTCGGCGCGAGATATGCCGAGCTGTATCCGGATCGGGTGCGGGCCATGGTGCTTGACGGCGCGGTCGACCCCGGCATGGATCCCATCGCCGAGACCATTCGCCAAATGGCGGGGTTCCAAACGGCTTTCAACGACTACGCCGCAGACTGCGCGAAATCAGCGGGATGCCCGCTGGGCACCGACCCCACGCAGTTCGTCAACCGCTATCACGAGCTCATCAATCCGCTGGTCGAGAAACCGGGCCACACCTCCGATCCGCGCGGCCTGAGCTACCAGGATGCGATCACCGGCACCGTCGATGCGCTTTATTCGCAGCGCTATTGGAAATTCCTCACCAGCGGCCTGCTGGGCCTGCAGCGGGGCACCGACGCCGGTGACCTGCTGCTGCTGGCCGACGACTACCAGCATCGCGACGAATCGGGGCACTACCAGAACCTGCAGGACGCGTTCACCGGGATCCGTTGTGTCGACTCGCCGCGCCCGACGGATCCCGCGGTGTACGCCGATGCCGACCGGCAGATCCGGCAGGTGGCACCGTTCATGGCCTACGGGGAGTTCACCGGTTTTGCGCCACGCGACGTGTGCGCGATCTGGCCGGTGCCCCCGACATCGTCTCCGCACCCGGCGTCGTCGCCCGGCCCCGGAAAGGTCGCGGTGGTGTCGACGACCCACGACCCGGCCACCCCGTATGAGGCGGGCGTTGACCTGGCCAAGCAGATGGGCGCCCCGCTGATCACCTTCGACGGCACCCAGCACACCGTGGTGTTCAACGGCGACCAGTGCGTCGACACCGCCGTTATCGATTTCCTCGTCAACTCGGTCGTCCCGCCCGACGGTTTGCGCTGCTAGCAGCCTCGTAACACAGAATTAACAGCCGGAACCTACGCTGCGAACATGGATCGGCAGAAGGAATTCGTGCTGCGCACGCTGGAGGAACGCGATATCCGCTTCGTCCGGTTGTGGTTCACCGACGTGCTCGGATTCCTCAAGTCCGTGGCAATCGCACCCGCCGAACTCGAAGGCGCCTTCGAGGAAGGGATCGGCTTCGACGGATCGTCGATTGAGGGCTTTGCCAGGGTGTCGGAATCCGACACCGTGGCGCGTCCCGATCCGTCCACGTTCCAGGTGCTGCCGTGGACCTCCAGCCGCGGCGACCATCACTCGGCGCGGATGTTCTGCGACATCACCATGCCCGACGGTTCACCGTCATGGGCCG
>DATARY010000028.1:0-12205 GCA_036263935.1 Mycobacterium sp. | reverse complement strand
TTCGCTACCGCACGCCCGATAACAGGTCGACCCAGAAACGCGGCTTCAAGCGCAAGATCGATGCGGAGCGGTGGGCCAACACCGTGGAAGTCAACAAGATGACGGGCGAGTACATCGCGCCGTCGCTGGGCCGGATCACCGTGGCAGAACTGGGCCCCGAATGGCTGACCCGTAAGAAGCAATACACCGCACCGTCGCACTACCGGATGCTCGAGTCTGCGTGGCGTGTCCACGTTTCCCCGCGCTGGGGCAAGGTGGCGGTCGCCGATGTAGAACTGCTGAGCATCGAGGCGTGGATCGCCAGCATGGGAGCCCAGGGTGCCGGTGCTACGACAGTGTTGCGGGCGCACGGGGTGTTATCGGGCATCTTGGCCGACGCCGTGAAATCTAAACGGCTGTCAGCGAACCCGGCCAAGGGCGTCGAGAACCTTCCGCGCAAGACAGGCAAGCGCCGCGTGTACCTGTCGGCGGATGACGTGTACCGGCTCGCCGACGAATCCTGCCAACACCGAACGCTAGTGCTCGTGTTGGCCTACACCGGCATCCGGTGGGGAGAAGCGGTCGGACTCCGGGTACGCGACGTGGAATTCCTGCGTCGTCGGCTCAGCGTCACCGAGAACGCCGTGCAGCTTGGGGTCAGCCATGCCGTAGGTCCGACCAAGGGCCGCAAGGCCCGCTCGGTGCCGGTCCCAGCGTTCGTGCTAGAGGAGCTGTCGGTGCAGTGCCGGGGCAAGGCTCCTGGCGACCTGGTAGTCCCCGGGCCGGACGGCGGCTATCTGCCGCGGCCGAAGTCGTCGGGCGGGTGGTTCGCCGCTGCGGTGAGGAGAGCCGAGGTCCAGACGATCACGCCCCACGATCTGCGGCACACCTGTGCGTCGCTGGCTGTGTCGGCCGGGGTGAATGTCCTGGCGTTGCAGCGGATGCTCGGGCACACGTCAGCAAAGGTCACACTCGACACCTATGCGGATCTGTTCGACGACGATCTGGACGCGGTCGCGGTCACTCTGGATAGCCGGTATTCACGTGAAAGTGTGGCCAAAATGTGGCCACGGGGCGTCTCAGAGGGTTGCTAGCAAACACAGAAACCCATATCTACCTGCATAGATAGGTAGAGAGCTTTGGCGGTGGCGGAGGGATTTGAACCCTCGGACGGGGGTTACCCGTCACACGCTTTCGAGGCGTGCTCCTTAGGCCGCTCGGACACGCCACCGTGTGGCAGCTTACCGACGGGCAAGCGGACACCCAAAACCGTATTGTCTGCTCTTCGCGCAAGCGCTCGTCGCGGCTCATCGCTGCTTGGCGAAGAACGCCTCCATCAGCGCAGCGCACTCGTCTGCCAGCACTCCCCCGCGAACCTCGGGTCTGTGGGTGAGGCGGCGGTCGCGGACCACGTCCCACAGCGAGCCGACCGCGCCGGTCTTCGGTTCCCACGCCCCGAATACCAGCCGCGCGATCCGCGCCATCACCAATGCGCCGGCACACATCGTGCACGGTTCGACCGTCACCGCCAGCGTCGCGCCCTCCAGGCGCCAGCCGTCGCCGCGCACCTTCGCCGCCGCGCGCATCGCCAGAATCTCGGCGTGTGCGGTCGGGTCACCCGATGCCTCCCGCGCATTAGCGGCCCGAGCCAGCTCCTTGCCGTCGGCGGCGATGATCACCGCACCGATCGGCACGTCGCGCGCGCCTGCAGTAGCTGCAACGTCGAGGGCGGCCCGGATCAGTTCGTCGTCGGTCGTCACCGATCGAGGCGCTCGAGCACCGCCGACAACTCGTCGGCGAAGCCCATCTCCCGCGCGATCCGGCCCAGCTGCTCGTCGGCGTACAGGTCGGTCTCGTCGAGAATCACGCCCAGCACGGCCTCGGGCAGTCCGACATCCGACAGCAGCCCCAGGTCGCCCTCCTCGAACGGTTCGGCCTCGTCGAGGTCCTCCGGGCTGATGTCGTTGTCGAGCTTTTCCAGCACCTCGGCGGCGATGTCGTAGTCCAGCGCTGCGGTGGCATCCGACAGGAGCAGGCGCGTCCCGGCCGGCGCGGGCCGCACGATGACAAAGAATTCGTCGTCGACGTCGAGCAGCCCGAAAACGGCGCCAGCGCTGCGCAATTCACGCAGCTCGGTTTCCGCGGCGGTCAAGCTGTTCAGCGCGGCGGGTCGCATGGGCAAGCAACGCCACTTGCCGTCCTCCCGGACGACCGCAACGCCGAAGCCTTCGGGGATCTCGACGGCCTGGTTCTGCGCCGGTGCACGCTGTGCTCCCATATGGGCTTACGGTAGTCGCCGACCAGGCACTTGACTAGCAATCCAGACCAAGCCTGACGTCGGGCGATACAAGCCATATGCAAACCTTGGGGGGTGACAAACACACCCGTTTGCGTGGTGGGTCTTGGACTGATCGGCGGCTCGGTGATGCGGGCCGCCAAGGCGGCCGGGCGAGAAGTTTTCGGATACAACCGGTCCATCGACGGGGTCCAGGCGGCGAAGTTCGACGGGTTCGACGCCACCGAGAACGTCGATGAGGCACTCACCCGGGCCGCCGACAGCAAAGCCCTGATCGTGCTCGCCGTGCCGGTGCCGGCGCTGCCGATCATGTTGGGCCACATTCGAGACTTTGCCTCCGAATGTCCACTCACCGACGTGACCAGCGTGAAAGCTGCCGTATTGCAGGAAGTCCAATCCTTCGGTCTGCTGGAGCAGTTCGTCGGGGGGCATCCGATGGCCGGCACCGCACACTCCGGTTGGGCCGCGGGCAACGCCCGGCTGTTCGTCGGCGCGCCGTGGGTGGTCAGTGTGGACGACCACGTCGACGCCGACGTGTGGACCAAGGTCATGGACCTGGCTCTGGACTGCGGATCCGTGGTCGTCCCCGCTCGCTCCGACGAGCACGACGCCGCCGCGGCGACCATTTCACATCTGCCGCATCTACTCGCCGAGGCCCTGGCAGTCACCGCTGGCGAGGTGCCGCTCGCGTTTGCGCTCGCCGCGGGATCGTTCCGGGACGGTACCCGCGTCGCGGCGACCGCACCCGACCTGGTGCGGGCCATGTGTGAGGCCAACGCCGACCAGCTGCTGCCGGTCCTCGAGCGCACCCTCAACCTGCTCAGCCACGCGCGCGACGCGCTGGCGGCGAAAAATCCGCTCACCGACCTCGTCGAAGCCGGCCACGCAGCGCGAGTGCGTTATGACAGCTTCAGCCGCCCCGAGATCGTCACAATCGTGGTCGGGGAAGACGACTGGCGCGGGGAGCTCGCCGCCGCCGGACGTGCGGGTGGCGTGATCAGATCCGCTCTGCCAGCCCTGGGTAGTCGAGGATGAACCCGTCGGAGTCGACGCTGACAGTCGTCTCTGCGACCGGCGAGTGCAGCTTGATGCCAGCCTTGGGGTCCGGGCCGGCGCTTTCATACTGAATTGTCACCGAATCGACCGAGACTTCGGGCAGCCGCACGTAGACCACCGGCAGCGCTACCGAATCGGTGCGTTGGTAGAGGCCGGTCCGGCGGATCGGCAGCGCGTTGAAGAACGGGCTGAAGATCACGTCGACGTCGAGGGCGCCGTCATAGCCTGCGCGTTTCGACTTGCCGCTGTGGTCCTGGACCAGCCACATGTTCTCCTCGTCGCGAGCGATCGACAGCTGGCGCTCACGCTCCGCGAGCGTTACGGTCAGCGAGAGTCGCTTCGTCCCGCCGGCCTCATCGGTCACCAGGTCGTATGACGCGCTGAACGCCGGGTGGGATGCCGTCGCAGCCGCGACGATTCGGCCGTTCGCCCTGATCCGGTTGCCGGACAGTTGCACCCGCACCGATTCCATCCGCGGAACGTCATGGGCGCGCCAGGTGAGGATCGCCGGCCAGGCGCTCTCCGTGACGCCCGGGGCATGTGACTGTTCTGCACTCACGTGTCTACCGTAGGCGACGGATCCCCTCGTTCGAAGCGTGCATTCGAAGTCCTTTGTGATGTTGTGCGCGGACGCGATTCGAGGACGACTTCGTCACCCAGCAGCGGTTGTGGCATACCCCGAAGTTTCTGCAACCGACCCGTGCCGGGTATCGACGCCCAAACCGCGAACGCCAGCGCGGCGTCGAGGAGCAACGCCAGCACGGTGACCATCAGCGCACCCACCAAAGCGATGTGGAATTGGCGCACCTTGATGCCGTCGATGAGGTAGCGGCCGAGACCACCGAGACTCGCATACGCCGCGATGGTGGCCGTGGAAACGATCTGCAGCGTCGCGGTGCGCAGCCCGCCCAGGATGAGCGGCAGCGCGTTCGGCACCTCGACGCGCAGCAGTACCCGCGTCTCGGTCATGCCCATCGACCGTGCGGCATCGACGACCGCTCGGTCCACGTTGGCGATGCCGGAATAGGTTCCGGCGAGCAGGGGCGGGATGCCGAGCAGCATCAGCGCGACTGTCGGCGGCACCAGACCAAGTCCCCACAGCAACACCCCGAGCAACAACACGCCCAATGTGGGCAGGGCCCTCAGCGCGTTGACCCCGGTCACCACGATGAACGTGCCGCGGCCGGTGTGCCCGATGAGCATCCCGATTGGCACGGCGATCAGCACCGAGAAGAACACGGCGACAACGGTGTACTCCAGGTGCTCAAGGATGCGGGCGGCCAGGCCCGCGGGCCCACCCCAGTTCGCCGCAGTGAAGATGAATGCCAGCGCCTGCCGGACAAACTCGATCGGTCTCATCGGGCACCAACCCTGACGCGGGCATGCCCGGCGCGCGACGTGCGTGTCCATGGAGTCAGGACCCGGCCGGCGAACATAATCAGCGCGTCGATGACGATCGCCAGCACGAAGATTGCGATGATTCCCGCGACGATCTGATCACTCTTGTTGGACTGGTAGCCCTCGGTGAACCACGTGCCCAGCCCGCCGATGCCGATCACCGAACCGACCGACACCATCGAGATGTTGGTGACGGCCACCACCCGCAGGCTGGCGATCAGCACCGGAATCGCCAGCGGTAGTTCGACTTTCAGCATCCGTGTGATAGGCCTGTATCCAACGGCGGTCGCCGAGTCGCGCACCGGCCCGGGCACAGCGTCGAGTGCCTCCGGCACCGCCCGCACCAACAGAGCGGTCGTGTAGAGCGTCAGCGCCACGATGACGTTTGCCTCGTCGAGGATTCGGGTCGGGATGATCAGCGGAAGAACCACGAACAGAGCCAGCGACGGGATGGTGAAGATGATGCTCGCGGTGATCGTCGTCAACCGCCGCAGTGCGGTGGTCCGCTGCACCAGCGCACCGAGCGGGACCGCGATCAGCAGCCCGAGCACGATCGGAATCAGCGACAGCCGAAGGTGAATGACCGTGAGCGCCCAAGCCGTGTCGAGGTGGGTGAGCAGGTAGCGCACGCTCAGCCTTTCTCGCGTGGGCCGAGTTTCGGCAGTGCCTTAGGTCGTTGCGCATTCAACGCGGTCAGCACGTCATCGGCGTGCACGCCGCCGATGGGCCGCCCTTCGTCGTCGACCGCCACGCCCAACCCAGAGGGTGACGACAATGCCGAGTCGAGCGCCTGACGAAGCGAATCGTTGGGCCGGAACAGCGACCCGCCTCCAAACGTACTGTCGTACAGGGAGTTACCTTGCCGGTGTAGCTCCACTCCCTCGGTGTTAATCCAGCCGTACGGCGTGCCATCCGGTTTGGTCACCAGCCTCCAGTCTCCAGAGGAGAGCGCTAGGCCGTCGATCTCCGATTCGGCAACAGTTCGAATCTCGTGCAGCGGAAGCCCGGTCGCGTGCCAGAACTGAAGCCCACGGTATCCACGGTCGGCACCGATGAAACCCGCGACGAAGTCGCTGGCCGGATTCGACAGCAGCCGGAACGGTTCGTCGTACTGCTGCAGCACGCCGCCGCGGCCGAACACCGCGACCTTGTCGCCGATCTTGATGGCCTCGTCTATGTCGTGCGTGACGAACACGATCGTCTTCCGCAATTCGCTTTGCAGCCGCAGGATCTCGGCTTGCAGCTCCTCACGTACCACAGGGTCGACCGCGCTGAACGGCTCGTCCATCAGCAAGATCGGTGGATCGGCGGCCAGCGCCCGCGCAACTCCGACACGCTGCTGCTGCCCGCCCGACAGCTGCGCCGGATAGCGGTTGGCCAGTTGCGGATCGAGCCCAACGCGTTCGAGGACGCCGAGCGCCGCCTTGCGCGCAGCGCGCCGTGACTCGCCTTTCAGCACAGGCACAGTCGCGACGTTGTCGACCACCCGCTGATGGGGCATCAGTCCGGCGCTCTGGATCACATAGCCGATGCCCAGCCGCAGCTTGACCGGATCAACCTTGGCGACATCGTCGCCGTTGACCGTCAGTGTGCCCGACGTCGGCTCGATCATCCGGTTGATCATTCGCATCGAAGTCGTCTTGCCGCAGCCCGACGGCCCGACGAAGACCGCAAGCCTGCCCTCGGGAACCTCGAGGGTGAGATCGTCGACGGCCACCGTGCCGTCGGGGTACTGCTTGGTGACGCCGGCAAAATCAATCATGATCTGATTCCACCTATCCCCGTACGGGCTTGTCGAAGCCGTTCTCATGGACCCATTTTCGTGCTGCCTGATCCGGGTCGACACCGGCGTTCCCTGACACCGCGGTGTTGAGCTCGATGAGGCTTTCCGTTGTCAGCTTGGCCGAGACAATGTCCAGAACCGTCTTGAGCTGATCCGACATCTTCTGAGACGCGACGAGTGGCACCACATTGGCCGCCAGGAAGTTGTTCTTCGGATCCTCGAGCACCACAAGCTTGTTCTGTGGAATTGCAGGCGATGTGCTGAAGATGTCCGCGGCCGTGACGGTCCCGTCGACGAGTGCCCGCACCGTCGCGGGTCCGCCGCCGTCGCTGATCGCAACGAAGTTGCTCGGCGGAATGTCCAGACCATAGTTCTTCTTCAGCCCCGGCAAGCCCTCGGTCCGGTTCAGGAATTCCGAAGGGGCCCCGAACTTCACGTCAGGTGAATGCGCCGCAAGATCGCCGATCGTCTTGAGGTTCCACTTCTGCGCGGTCTGCTGGCTGACCGCGACGGTGTCCTTGTCCTCGGCCGGAGACGGGTTGAGGATGGCCAGGTCCCCCGGGAGCACCCGCAGCAACGACAGGATCACGTCGTCGGGGCTCGTCGCCTTGGTGTTCTTGTCGAAGTACTGCAACAGGTTGCCCGTGTATTCGGGCACCAGGTCGATCGAATGATCCTTGACCGCCGGGATGTATGTTTCACGGCTGCCGATGCCGAACTGGCGGCCCACGGTGAAGCCGTTGGCCTCCAACGCCTGCGCGTAGATCTCGGCGATGATCTTCGACTCCGGGAAATCGGCCGACCCGATAACGACCGTCTTGAGATCGCCGGATGCCGACCCCCCGCCAAGCGGGTTCGAGCTGCCGCAGGCCGCGGTCACCAGAACGAGAACTGCCGCAAGGACCGCCAGAGTTCGGTAACGCGCGGGTCGTCGGGCCGGGTTCATGCGAACGTCCTTTCGGCGTGACGTGCTTTGGCGACCATATCGGCACCTGCCACACGTCGGCGCGCTTTAGGGGCAAGATGAAGCAATGACCAGCGATCCGTCCGCATCTCCCGATCAGCCACCCGCTACGCCGCCGGCGGTGCCGTCGAAGGAGAAGAACCCGGACGTGGCGACACCTCCAACGGGCGCGACATCTCCGCTGCCCGAGTCGGCCGTGAGGTTCACCCGCGCCGCCGCGCTGTGGTCGGCGTTGATCGTCGGCTTCGTGGTGCTCATCCTGCTGCTGGTGTTCATCATGCAGAACACCGATTCGACGACGATTCACCTGTTCGCGTGGCAGTGGAACCTGCCCACTGGTGTCGCGATTCTGTTGGCCGCGGTATGCGGCGGCCTGGTGACCGTGCTGGCGGGAACGGCCCGGATCATGCAGTTGCGTCGTGCGGCGAAGAAGAACCTGAAGGCGGGGTTTTAGCTCGTCAGCCGCTCAACGCTTCAAGACCAGCCGCGACCAACGGGGCGACCGCCTTATCCACCTCGCCGGTGTCGTCGGCGACTCCTCCGCCCATCCGGGCCCGGAAGGCAATCCCCGCGGCGATGATCGCAACCTTGAAGTACCCGAGCGCCATATAGAAGTCCCAGTTGTCCAGCTCTTGATCGGCGGCTAGCGAGTACCGGTTCGCGAGGTCGTCGGCTTCCGGGATCAGCGGCGACGCCCACGCCGAGCTCGCATGTATCACGTTGAACAACGGGTGGCGGTACACGCACATCAGCGCGGCATCGCTCAGCGGATCTCCGAGCGTGGACATCTCCCAGTCCAGCACGGCGACAACCCTTGTGGCGTCCTCGGCATCGAGAATCGTGTTGTCGATGCGGTAGTCGCCGTGTACCACCGCGTTGCGGCTCTGCGGTGGAATCGCCTGCGCCAGAGCCGAATGCAGTCGCTTGACGTCGGCATCGCACGCGTCGTTCTCGCGCCGCACCAGTTCCCACTGCGAACCCCATCGGCGCACCTGCCGTTCCAGGTAGCCGGCGGGCTTGCCGAAGTCACCGAGTCCGACGGCCTCGGGGTCGACTGCGTGCAGGTCGGCGAGCACCTTGATCAATGCGTCGACGCACTCGCTGATCAAGTCCTTGTCCCCGAGTGCCTCGAGTTCGTCTGCGTAGCGGACCACGCGACCGGGCACGTACTCGACCATCTGAAACGGCGCGCCCACCACGGAGTCGTCGTTGCGCATGGTGACCGCGCGGGCGACCGGCACCGGTGTGTCCTGCAGCGCGGCCACCACCCGATACTCGCGCGCCATGTCGTGGGCCGACGGGGTCAGTCCATGCAACGGTGGGCGACGCAGCACCCACTTGGAGGCATCGTCGCAGACCAGGAATGTCAGGTTGGACCGGCCGCCGGAAATGAGCTCGGCCCGCAGCCCACCGGAGCGGGGAATGCCCACGTTCTGCAGGTGGCGGTCCAGGGCGACGAGATCGAGGCCTTCGAGCGATGTAGTCACCGGACTTGTCTACCACCGCTGATTTCTGGGCAGCAGGTCCCACACGTGCTCGGTGCCGTTGACGGCGGCAACATACAGGCTCCCCTCACGGGAGGACAGCAGCCGCGTCACGCCGGCGTAGTCGACGTTGAAACACAGGATCTTCTCTGTGCCCAGAATGCTGTGCAACAGTCCGTTGATCACGCCGCCATGGGTGAACACCGCGACGGTGTCCTCGTGATCGCCCGCGGCCACGAGGTCGCGAATCGCCGCGCTGACCCGCGCCAGGAACGCGGATTCGTCAACGCTGCTGGGCAGGTGACCGCTGGCCAGCCGCTCCAGCTCCTCGGGGAATTCGGCGGCGATCTGCTCAATCGGGATGTAGTGCTCCATGTCGCGGTCGTACTCGGCGAGCCGTTCGTCGATCTCGACGGCGAGCCCCAGGGCATCCGCGACCGGCTGCGCCGTCTGCACCGACCGTCGCTGCGGGCTGCTGACCAGTTGGGTGATCGGGAAACGCGCCAACGCGTCGGGAAGCCTCTTGGCCTGCTCCAAACCGTCCTCGGACAGGTCGGGATCGGAGCCATGCCCGGGCTCGCTGCGCAGTGGAAGCGCGTGCCTGATGAGTAGCAATTGCACCATGACACGATATGGCCATGGGCTACGCCGACGAACTCTTCGACCTCACCGACCGCGTTGTGCTGGTCACCGGCGGAAGCCGCGGCCTCGGTCGCGAGATAGCCTTCGCCGCCGCGAGCTGCGGCGCCGACGTCATCATTGCCAGTCGCAAGTACGAGGCGTGCGTGGCCACCGCCGAGGAGATCACCGCCGCAACCGGCCGTGCGGCGTTCCCCTTTCAGGTGCACGTCGGGCGCTGGGATCAGCTCGACGGGCTGGTCGATGCGGCCTACGACCGGTTCGGCAAGGTCGACGTGCTGGTCAATAACGCAGGCATGTCGCCGCTCTACGATTCTCTGAGCTCGGTCACCGAGAAGCTGTTCGATGCCGTCGTCAATCTGAACGTCAAGGGCCCGTTCCGGCTGTCGGCTCTGGTGGGCGAACGGATGGTGGCCCACGGCGGCGGTTCGATCATCAACGTGAGTTCGAGCGGATCGCGCCGTCCCCGGCCGGAGCAGTTGCCGTATTCGGCTGCTAAGGCGGCGCTCAACGCCTTGACCGAAGGCTTCGCCCTCGCGTTCGGACCGACCGTACGAGTCAACACTTTGATGCCAGGACCCTTCCTGACCGACATCAGCAAGGCGTGGGACATCGAGGCGACCACAAGGGGTGCGCAGAACTTCGCACTCAAGCGGCTCGGCAATCCACCGGAAATCATCGGCGCCGCACTGTTTCTGGCGTCGGATGCGTCGAGTTACACCAGCGGCTCGATCATCCGCGTGGACGGCGGCATTCCGTAACGGTCACGGCGTGATGATGTTGAAGCCGGGATCGGGCCGGTCCAGCACCCCGACGATCGACGGCAGCGCGCTGGCGTCGCCCGTGACCTCCAGCCCGGGCGAATCCGCGTCACCCACGGCGAAAGCCAAGAGCCGCAGTTTGTTTGCGATCTTGACGGTCGCATCGGCCGTGGCCTCGTCGGCGGGCACCTTGCGGTACACCAGCACGCCGTTGCGCAGCGTCAGCCGGTAGTTGGTCGCTGTGTCGAGGAACATGAGGTCGACCGCGACATCGAGATCCCACGCTCTTGGCCCGTTCACGCTGATGGCGAACGTGTCGAACATCTGCTCCGGCGTCAGTTGGCCGAGTATCGACGGCGAGGCGGTCTGGGTCGGGGTGCCGAAATTGCCCTCCCGCAGCTCCGTCGCGCCGGCCAGGAAGAAATTGCGCCAGACGGCGTTCTCGGCGCCGTACGCGAGTTGCTCGAGCGTGTCGGCATAGAGTTCGCGCGCCGCGTCGTTGTCCTGATCGGTGAAGACCGCATGGTCGAGTAGTGTTGCCGCCCAGCGGAAGTCACCGTCGTCGAACGCCTTGCGGGCTATCTCGACGACGCGGTCGATACCGCCCATGGCCTCAACATACCGCGGCCCAATAGCTTCCGGCGGGTGCACCCACAGCCGACCGGGATTGCCGTCGAACCAGCCCATGTAGCGCTGGTACACCGCCTTGACGTTGTGGCTGACCGAACCGTAGTAGCCGTGGGTGTGCCAGGCCTCGTCCAGAGCCGGAGGCATATGGAAATCCTCGGCGATCTCGATCCCGGTGAAGCCCTGATTCAGCTGCCGCAGCGTCTGGTCGTGCAGATAGGCATACATATCCCGTTGCAGGGAAAGGAAGTCGACGATCCGGTCCCTGCCCCACGTGGGCCAGTGATGAGATGCGAACACGACATCGGTGCGGTCGGCAAACGTGTCGATCGCCTCGGTGAGATATCCGGCCCATCCGTGCGGGTCACGCACCAGCGCACCCCGCAGCGTCAGCAGGTTGTGGAGGTTGTGCGTGGCGTTCTCGGCCATGCACAGCGCGCGGAAGTCCGGGAAATAAAAGTGCATCTCGGCGGGTGCCTCGGTGCCGGGCGCCATCTGGAATTCGATCTCCACACCGTCGATGGTGTGCTTCTCACCCGTTTCACGGATATCAAGCGTCGGCACGATCACCGCCACCTCGCCGGAGGACCCGACCTGGCCCAACCCGCAGCCCACCTGCCCCTCCGGGCCGCGGGCCAGCACAGCCCCGTACATGTAGGCGGCCCGTCGCGCCATCGCCGTCCCGGCGTAGACGTTTTCCTGCACCGCGTGCTCGATGAAGTGCTCGGGCGCGATGATCGCCACCTTCCCCGCGTCGACGTCGGCCTGCGTCGTCACGCCGAGTACGCCGCCGAAATGATCGACATGGCTGTGGGTGTAGATCACTGCGCTGACGGCACGATCCCCGCGATGTGCGCGATACAGCCCAAGAGCAGCTGCCGCTGTCTCGGTGGAGATGAGCGGGTCGATGACGATGATCCCGGTTTCGCCTTCGATGAAGCTGATGTTGGACAGGTCGAGGCCGCGGACCTGGTAAATGCCCTCGACCACCTCGTAGAGGCCCTGCTTGGCGCACAACTGGCTCTGCCGCCACAGGCTGGGATGCACCGTCGGCGGCGCCTCGGTGTTCAGAAACGCGTAAACGTCGTTGTCCCACACCACTCTTCCGTCGGCCGCCTTGACGACGCAGGGTTCGAGAGCGCCGATGAACCCCCTGTCGGCGTCGTCGAAATCCGTCGTGTCGTCGAACGGCAGGCTGTTGGCGTACGCGGGATGCGC
>DATARY010000016.1:0-28719 GCA_036263935.1 Mycobacterium sp. | reverse complement strand
TTGACCGTGGTATGCGCGGGCTGTGCGGGTAGCTCCACGGCTCCGCAGGCCGGCTCGTCGAGCTCGTCGGCCCCTGCGAGCCCCGGGTCGATGACGATCACCGAGCATTACGCGCCGACGATCGAACCATCGGGCTTCTCGACCACAATCACCAATCCCTATTTCCCGCTTACCCCGGGGACTCGGATGATCTATGAGGCAGACACCTCAGACGGTCTGCAGCGAACGACCACCGAGGTCACCCACGACATAAAGAACGTCATGGGCGTCGACACCGTCGTCGTCCACGACACTGTCAGCCTCGACAACAAGCCCATAGAAGACACCGTGGACTGGTACGCCCAGGACCGCGACGGCAATGTCTGGTATTTCGGCGAAGCCACCAAGGCGTTCAAGGATGGCGCAATTGAGACTGCCGGATCCTTCGAGGGCGGCGTCAATGGCGCCCTACCCGGCATCATCATGCCGGGACACCCGCAGATCGGCGATCAATACCGCGAGGAGTACGCAAGGGGCGTCGCCGAGGACGCCGCCGAGGTGGTCAGCCTCACCGGCAGTGAAAACACCCCGCTCACCGGGTCCGCCAAACACCTGCTGGTCATCAAGGACACCAACTTGCTCGATCCCACCGGCCCCGCCGAGAACAAGTACTACGCCAGCGGCGTCGGGCGTATCCTCACCGTGCCGGTGTCTGGCTCCCCCGAGCGCGACCAGGCCGCGAAACTCGAGAAATTCTGAGAGAAATGGCCCATTGCGGAGACATCCGCCGGCTCGCCGCTGACTACGACTTCACGGGCCGGACCGGCGAGCCCGCGGCCGATCCTTGGTTCGGTACGGTCTCGGCTGTGGTCACGCTCGGCGCCATCGCTGTTGTCGCGGTCGGCATCGCGGTGTCCGCGGTTCTCGTGGTGTCACGCGAGCCAGTCAGCCCCACCGGCGCCATCGTGCCGACGCAGCCCGTGACCACAACGGCGACCCCCGCCCCGGCCGCGCCATCCACGACCGCACAAGCCCCGGCGGAGGCACCTTCACCTTCGCCAGCGATCACCCCGTCAGCCAGCATCCCGGCGCCGGTCGAACCCAGCACGACCCAGCCCGCGCCGAAGCCGCGGGAAACCAGCGCCCCCACTCCGAGAACATCTGCGCCGCGGAACAGCGTGCACCCGACGACGCATCAGCCGTTCCCTCAAGAGACCACCGACTTTCCAGGGCCGCCCGGGACGAATCACTAAATTTCACCGACTGAGCTCGGGTGTGCGAGCCGCACGGCGAGTTCGTCGGGTGGGACGTCGTGTCCGTCGGCGCAGCGGATGGTCACCGTGGCGTCGGCGCCGCAGTCCCTGTGCGTGAGTCGCAGGCGTGTCGGGCGTGGCAGGTGGCGCTGGCCCCATTCGAACATCGCCCACACCACCGGCATGAAGTCCAACCCCGCCTCGGTGAGCACGTACTCTTCGCGGCTGCGCTGCCCTGGTTCGCGATACGGCCTTCGCTCGAGCAGGCCGGCGGCGACCAGCTCGGACAGCCGCGCGGCCGCCGCGGCCCTTGTCACACCGACGCGCCGCCAGAAGTCGTCGAACCGGGTGGTGCCGTAGTAGGCCTCGCGCATGATCAGCATCGCCGACTTGGTGCCCAGCAGCGCCATGGTCCGTTCGATCGGGCATTCACCCACCGCCGACCACGCGTCGCGGTCGGCGAGTGTGCCCTGCAGCACAGTCATGGAATTCACCCCTCCTCTGAGTTGTTCTAAGTATACCTAGGTGATATAGCTGGGTATAGAAAGCACCACTCAGCGTCGAGTTGTAGGAGGCAGGAATGGCCGGATATGTGGGCCGGGACGCGGTCATCGTCGGAGCGGTCCGTACCCCGATCGGAAAGGGCAAGGCCAGCGGCGCGCTGCACGATGTGCTGCCCGTCGACCTGCTCGCACACAGCCTCAAGGAGCTGGTGGCCCGTACCGGGATCGATCCCGCGCAGATCGACGACGTCATCGCCGGGGCGGTCACCCAGGTGGGCGACCAGGCCGTCAACATCGCGCGCAATGCGGTCCT
Organism: Mycobacterium sp.; assembly: GCA_036263935.1. Lineage (GTDB taxonomy): Bacteria > Actinomycetota > Actinomycetes > Mycobacteriales > Mycobacteriaceae > Mycobacterium. The sequence goes on along the minus strand of DATARY010000016.1, from coordinate 26,671 downwards.
GGACGCGGGCTTCCCTGAGCACGTGCCGGGTACCACCGTCGACCGCCAGTGCGGCAGCAGCCAGCAGGCCATCAGCTTTGCGGCCCAGGGCGTGATCGCCGGCGCTTACGACATCGTGGTCGCCGCCGGGGTGGAATCGATGTCGCGCGTGCCGATGGGCTCAAGCGTGTTACCGGGCAGCGACCCGTTTGGCGCGATGGCGCAGCGTTATCCCGACGGCCTTGTGCCGCAAGGCATCAGCGCAGAACTGATCGCCGCCAAGTGGGGGTTCTCGCGGGTGCAACTCGACGAGTTCTCGGCGGCCAGCCACGAAAAGGCTGCGGCCGCAACGAAAGAGGGCCGGTTCGACAATGAGCTGGCGCCGATCGCCGGGCTTACCACCGACGAGATCATCCGCCCCGGTACGACCGTGGACACGCTCGCCGGACTGAAACCGGCGTTCTACAACCCGGCCTACGAGGCGCGCTTCCCACAGATCAACTGGGAGATCACGCCGGGCAACTCATCGCCGTTGTCCGACGGCAGTGCGGCCGTGCTGATCACCACCAGCGAGGTCGCCAAGCGCCTTGGCCTGCGCCCCCTGGCCCGCATTCATTCGATGACGGTCGTCGGATCCGACCCGCTGTACATGCTGACCGGTGTCATCCCGGCCACCGCGAAGGTGTTGCACAGGGCGGGTTTGACGCTGGCCGACATCGACGTGTTCGAGGTCAACGAGGCGTTCGCGCCCGTCGTCCTGGCTTGGGCGCACGACACCGGCGCCGACCTGGCCCGCACGAACGTCAACGGCGGTGCGATCGCGATCGGGCACCCGCTGGGCGCCAGCGGTGCACGCATCATGAGCACGATGGTCAACGCGCTCGAGCAGCGCGGTGGCCGCTACGGGCTGCAGACGATGTGTGAGGGCGGCGGCATGGCCAACGCCACCATCATCGAGCGGCTCTAAGGCTTGCCTCCCCGATTGCACTCAGGGTCGTGATCTGGTGCCTTTCACGATCCTGAGTGCAATCTCCAAAGATCGGCGGACTCGCGTGGCTGGTGTCATTCCATTCGTTCGACCCATTGAGCCCGAGATGCCCCCGGCTCGAACGCCTCGCTAAAGTACTGCGTCTCGCGGACCACCTCCCCGCGCTCGAATTCCATGATGCTGACCACGTAAAACGGGTGCCCGTCATACGTCAGGACGAGTTCGCTGATCCAGAGATCGCCGCCACCAAGCGTGCGTCGCACGGTGAAGCGTTTGGTGTTGGGCTGGGCGGCGCGTGACGCCTCAATGTTGGCTCGACCTCGGATGCGCTCGCCCGATTGCGGATACTCGAGAACTGCATCAGCTCGGTAGATTTGGTGCTCTGTCGCGAAGTCGTTTGCGTCGGAGGCTGCCCAGTGGCGCTGCAGGCCGACACGCACGTCGTCATCACCCATGGCTATCTCTCCTCCCAGTGGATGCATCAACGTTCCACCATTGGGCGGGACCCCGACGCACATGTCGATCCCGCACCATAACCCTCTCCGACGGCTTGCACTGCTCCGAAGGGGCGGGTTCACACGGTCGTCGCAACACTCTCGTTCGAGAGACCTTGTTGTTTACTGACGATTAGTAACCGTTCGATGCTGATCGCCACGAACGGCGGAATGGGTCAATACTTATCACCATGGCGTTTTCGCTGGATACTTCGGGTGCAGACACGCGGTGAGCGAACGCCTGGATGCGCAAAACCGCCTTGCCGATGCGCCGGGCATGGTGTGCATGCCGCGAGGCGGAGCACGCTCAGCCGGTCTCGGCGTACGTCCAGCGTCGCGGCGGGTGGCCACGCGCTTGCGCTTCTTGAGGACGTCCAACGCAGACGATCTGAGATTGTGATGGCGCAGAAGTGGTCGCGGCTTGGCCCGTGGTCGACGCGACGGCGCCTTTTCGCGGCCGGTGGCTCCGATACCGGATTCGGTTTACGAGGAACGCGGATGCGTCTCCCCTGGCAGTTGGTCCGCCCCAAGACGCCGTCGCTGCGGCTCGGAATCGCGGTGGCGGCCTTCTTCATCGTGGTCGAGAGCCTCGTGGTGGGTTTGATCAACGTCCTTACCAACCACGCGACGGGTGGAGTCGGAACGATCTATCTGCTCGGTGTCGTGGTCGTCTCCGCACTGTGGGGTTTCGGGCTGGCGATGACGACGTCGGTGGCCAGCGCCATCGCCTTCCTCTACGTCCGTAATTGGCCAGGTGGCGGCTTTGTGGTTTTGGGGCTCCAGAGCGAGTTAGTGATCGCGGTCTTCGTGGTTATCGCGTTGGTGGCTAGTGCGCTCGCGGGGCTGGCGCGGATGGGCGAAAGGTTCTTCGACCTGTCATCTGACCTGTTGTGCATCACCAGCCCGGACAGGGTCATCCGGGTCAATCCAGCCTTCACGCGAATACTGGGCTACTCTCGCGACGAGTTGGAGTCACGGCCGTATACCGGCTTAATTGTCCCCGAGGATCAAGCCCGCGTCCGTGCGGCGCTCGAGCAGCTGGCCGACAGCACTGAGCCGGTGCGCTTGGAGAATCGGGTGATCTGCCGCGACGGTTCGCGACGGTGGATCGAGTGGAGCATTGTGTGGCATCGGGGCTTGCATTACGCCGTCGGCCGGGATGTGACCGAACGCCGTCGCGAGCAGGACGCATTGCACCAAGCGCAGGCCGCGGTCGAGGCGAGCCGCGACGAACTAAGCGTGGTCGTCGAGCAACAGGCGGCGCTGGCAGAGCAGCAAACCGCACTGCGGCGGGTGACCATGGCGATCGCGCAAGGCGCCAGCCCTTCGGAGGTGTTCGCGGCGGTGGCCGAGGAGATGGCCCAGTGTCTGCACGTGGAAAACGCGTCGGTGATGCGCTACGAGTCCGGCAACGCGGCCGTTGTGCTCGCCGTTGCAGCACTCGGGCCGAGAACAGAGGTTCTTACGGAGGCTGTCGGCACCCGCCTGACATTGGACGGCGACAACACAGCGATGATGACATTGCACACCGGTCGTCCTGCTCGGATGGAGAGCTTCGAGAACGCTACCGGCAGCCTTGCCGAAGCCGTCCGCGGGATGGGCCTCTGTTCGGGGGTTAGCGTGCCGATAGTTGTGGGCGGCCGGGTGTGGGGCACGGCGGGCGCCGGTTCGGCACGGCCGATGCCGCCGGGCATCGAGGCGCGGATGGCCGATTTCGCCGATCTGGTAGCGACCTCGATCGCCAATGCCGCCACCCGCGATGAATTGATCGCCACCCGCGACGAACTAATCGCCGCCCGCGACGAACTAATCGCCTCCCGCGCCCGAATCGTGGCAGCCGCCGATGACGCCCGCCGCCGGTTGGAACGCGACCTGCACGACGGAGCACAACAGCGGCTGGTCACGTTACGTCTGCAGGCGCGCATGGCGGAAGCTGCGGCGCCAGCCGAACTCGATGTCCTCCGGAGCCAGCTTTCTGACCTCGCCTCCGGTCTTAACGTCGTTTCAACAGAGCTGCAAGAGATTTCGCGCGGAATCCACCCGGCGATCCTTTCAGAAGGCGGCCTGGCCCCGGCGCTGAGGACGTTGGCGCGCCGGTGCCCGATACCGGCCAACATTGATGTTCTCGTTGAGGGACGACTGCGCGAACCCATTGAGGTCGCCGCCTACTATGTGGTGGCCGAAGCGCTGACCAACGCGGCCAAATACTCCCGAGCCTCAGAGGTGCAGGTCTGCGCAGAAATCAACGACGACGATCTGTGCCTGTCGATTCAGGACAACGGCATCGGCGGAGCCGATTCCCACAAAGGCTCCGGGCTCATCGGCCTCAAAGACCGGGTCGAAGTGCTCGGCGGCCACATGCACATCGTCAGCCCGCCGGAAAGCGGCACGTCGCTGCGCGTCACCATCCCACTCACCGGCTGAGTGATTGGCCTGACTACGTTGCGCTACCACAGCCGGGCTGGGTCCTGAGCCAAGGCCACATGCGGGGCCGGGCAAGTGGCTGGCCTCGGTGCCGCAGCGAGCCGCGTATGTGCCGTGGTTGGTCGAGGGCAGTCAGCACCTCTGAGGGTCTGGGATTCATTTAACAAAGGGTCGATACTTAGCGACGTGGCGTTCTCGCTTGGTACTCGCGGTGGGGGCACCTCATGAGCAAGCGTCCGGATGTACAGGACCGGCTTGCTGGCGCGCCGGGGATGGTGGACGCAAGCCGCGACCGGCTACGGACCCTCGCTGAGCAGCAGGCGGCACTGCGACGGGTGGCCACCCTGGTCGCCAGCGGGGTCGAACCATCGGAGGTGTTCGGTGCGGTAGCCGACGAAATGCGCGGATGTCTGAATGCCATGACCGCCGGATTGTGGCGCTTTGAGACAAGCGGCGAAATCACGCTGCTCGCTGCGGCGGCCGATTCCGCGTTACTGCCGAAGGTGCCCCCCGTGGGTACGCGCTCGCCGAGCGAGGGTGACAACCTCGCATCGGTGGTGCTGCGCACCGGCGGCTCCGCACGCATCGACGACTATGCGACCGCCACCGGTCCGACCGCCGCAGAACTCTATAGGATCGGCATCCGCGCCGCGGTGGGAGTGCCGGTCATCGTCGATGGACGCCTTTGGGGTATGGCGGCCGTAGCCTCTTTCAGACCCGGCGCAATGCCGCCCGACACCGAGGCGCGCATCGGCGACTTCGCCGATCTGGTCGGCACCGCGATCGCCAACGCCGCCACCCGGGACGAACTTGCTGTGCTCGCCGAGCAGCAGGCGGCGCTGCGACGGGTGGCGACACTGGTTGCGCGGGGAGTAAACCCGTCGGAGGTGTTTTCGGCGGTGGCCGACGAGATGGTCCGATGTGTGAACGCAAACGCGGCGGTGCACCGCTTGGAAGATGACACGCTGATCATCGTTGCCTTGGCCGGTTTCGATCCGGGTGCGCCGTCGACGCCCGTTGTCGGCGAGTCCTTCCCCGTTTTCGGCAGTGACGATGACAACGTCGCGGCGGTGGTGATACGTACCGCCCGAGCGGCCAGGGTGGACAGCCACGAGAATGCCGCCGGCCCCCTCGCCGCACGCTTACGAGAACTTGGGCTGGATTCGGTCGTGGCGGCCCCGATCATCGTCGACGGCAGCACATGGGGACTGGCCTCCGTCGGCGCGCCGAAGCGGTTGCCACCGAATACGGAGGAGCGCCTCTGCGACTTCGCCGATCTGGTCGCCACCGCACTGGCCAACGCTGCTACCCGGGACGAACTGATCGCCTCCCGCGCTCGCATCGTGACGGCCGCCGATGACGCCCGCCGCCGCCTGGAACGCGACCTGCACGACGGAGCCCAACAGCGGCTAGTTTCCCTGGGACTGCAACTGCGCCTGGCGGAGCATTCCGTGCCGACCGAATTGCGGTCCCTCAAGGAGCAACTGTCGGGCATCGTCTCGGGTTTGACAGCAGTCACAGCGGACCTGCAAGAGATTTCGCGCGGGATCCACCCGGCGATCCTCTCAGGGGGTGGCCTGGCCCCGGCGCTGAGGACATTGGCGCGCCGCTGCCCGGTTCCGGCCAACGTCGACGTTCTCATTGAGGGACGACTTCCCGAGTCGGTCGAGGTCGCCGCCTACTACGTCGTGGCCGAGGCGCTGACCAACGCCGCCAAGTACGCCCAGGCCTCCAAGGTGAACGTCTGCGCAGAAGTCAAGGAAGACAATCTGTGCCTGTCGATTCAGGACGACGGCGTCGGCGGAGCGGATTCCCGCAAAGGCTCCGGACTCATCGGGCTCCAAGATCGCGTCGAAGTGCTCGGCGGCTACATGAAGGTCATCAGCCCGCCGGGAAGCGGCACGTCGCTTCGCGTCACCATTCCACTCACCGGCTGACTGATTGGCCTGACTGCGTTGGCTTCTATTTCGGCGCTATGGCCGCTGCAGTTCGAACAGCGGGATCATCCGACTGGTCTTGGCCTGGTAATCACCGAAGGCGGGTGCCAGCTCGACGAGCTTGTCGAATTGCGCATCGCGCTCGTCTCGCAAGAGTTCCCGGGCGATGACGTCGTAGGACTCGGCGCCGACTTCCACGTGTGCCTTGGGGTTGGCGCGGAGGTTCTGCACCCATGCGGGGTCCTTGGGCGCTCCACCGTAGGAGCCGGCGATCAGCATCCGATCATCGATGGTGAAGTAGGCCAACGGCGACAACCGCGGCTGCCCTGATTTGGCGCCCGTCGTGGTCAAGAGCACGATGTCAGCGGCTTCAAATGGGCCGCCGACCTTTCCGCCATTGGCTCGAAACTCCTCGACGACGTTGTCGTTGAACGTCTTAAGGGCCTCGGGGTCGTCCTGAAGCTTGTCTGTGTCGATCTCGGTCATGGCCCGGTCAACCTGCGACCGCAGGCCTCTATTCCGCCGACGGGTTGTCATCGCTCGACGGGCCCGAGTTCAAAGATCGGAATGACGCGGCCGGTCTTCGCCTGGAACTCGGCGAAGGCCGACCCGACGGCGGTGATCTTGGGAATGACGTCGGCCAGCTCGGCGGGCGGCAATTCTCGCGCCGTCACGTCGTATGACTCGGTGCCCACCTCGATGTGCGCCCGCGGGTTGGCGCGCAGGTTGTACACCCATGACGGATTGACGTCGGCGCCGCCGTTTCCGGCGATGATCAACAGCTTGCCGTCGATGCGACGGCAGGACAGCGGCGAGAGCCGTGGCTGACCCGACTTAGCGCCGGTTGTGGTCAGCAGTAACAGCTCTGTGCCCTCGAAAGCGCGTGCCTTGCCATCGTTGGCGCGGAATTCGTCAACGATGGAGTCGTTGAATGCCTTGAGGGTCTCGGGATCGGGTCGCTGTTGGCTCATGCCTCTTCAAGCTTCGACGGCTTGGCATCTATTCCGGACTCCCTGCGCTGCTGCGCGGTGATCGGAGCCGGCGCGCCCGTCAGCGGGTCGACGCCGCCGCCGGATTTCGGGAACGCGATGACCTCACGGATCGAGTCCATGCGCGATAGCAGCGCCGTAATGCGGTCCCAGCCGAACGCGATGCCTCCGTGTGGGGGCGCGCCAAACATGAAGGCCTCCAACAGGAATCCGAATTTCTCCTCGGCCTCGGCCTTGTCAAGGCCCATCACCGCGAACACCTGCTCCTGAACGTCGCGGCGGTGGATACGGATCGAGCCGCCGCCGATTTCGTTGCCGTTGCACACCACGTCGTACGCATCGGCCAGCACACCGCCGGGGTCGCTGTCGATGCTGTCCTCGAACTCCGGCTTGGGTGCGGTGAACGCGTGGTGCACCGCGGTCCATGCGCCCTTCCCCACCGCGACGTCGCCGTGCGCCGCGGCGTCCTCGGCAGGCTCGAACAGCGGCGGGTCAACGACCCAGGTGAACGCCCACGCGTTCGGGTCGATCAGGTTGAGCCGCTTGGCGATCTCGATGCGGGCCGCACCCAACAGGGCCCGCGACGTCTTGGCCGGGCCCGCCGAGAAGAACACACAGTCACCCGGCGACGCGCCAACCTGCGCGGCCAGCCCGTCGCGTTCGGCGTCGGACAGGTTCTTGGCCACCGGCCCGCCCAGCGTGCCGTCGTCGTCGATCAGCACATAGGCCAGGCCACGATGCCCGCGCTGTTTGGCCCAGTCCTGCCAGCCGTCCAGGGTGCGCCGTGGCTGCGATGCTCCGCCCGGCATCACCACGGCGCCGACGTAGGGCGCCTGGAACACCCGAAACGGAGTGTCCTTGAAGAACTCCGTGCACTCGACGAGTTCCAGACCGAAGCGCAGGTCGGGTTTGTCGGACCCATAAAGGCGCATTGCGTCGGCGTACGTGATGCGCGGCAGCGGCAACGGCACCTGGTAACCGATCAGCCGCCACAGCGCGGCGATGATCTCCTCCGAGATCGCGATGACGTCCTCGGCGTCGACGAAGCTCATCTCCATGTCGAGCTGGGTGAACTCAGGCTGGCGGTCGGCGCGGAAGTCCTCGTCGCGGTAGCAGCGGGCGATCTGATAGTAGCGCTCCATGCCGGCGACCATCAGCAGCTGCTTGAACAGCTGCGGGCTCTGCGGCAGCGCGTAGAACGACCCGGGCTGAAGTCGGGCGGGCACCAGGAAGTCGCGGGCGCCCTCCGGCGTCGAGCGTGTCATGGTCGGGGTCTCGATCTCGACGAAGTCGTGGCGGGCCAAAACCTCGCGGGCTGCCGCGTTTACCTTGGAGCGCAACCGAATTGCGTTGCCGGGACCCTCTCGGCGCAGATCGAGATAGCGGTATTTCAGCCGGGCTTCCTCGCCGGCCGGCTCATCGAGCTGGAACGGCAGCGGCGCGCTCTCCCCCAGCACCGTCAACGACGTCGCGTTGACCTCGATCTTCCCCGTCGGGATTTCCGGGTTCTCGTTGCCCTCGGGGCGAATCTCAACGACACCGTCGACGGCGATGCAATACTCGGCGCGCAGCCGGTGTGCCGCCTCGAGCACCTCTCCCTCGCGGAACACCACTTGCGACACTCCAGACGAATCGCGCAGGTCGATGAAGATGACGCCGCCGTGGTCGCGGCGGCGCGCAACCCACCCCGCCAGCGTCACCTTCTGACCGGCGTCGGCGGGCCGCAACGAACCGGCGGCATGACTGCGCAGCACTACAACTCCCTGGGAATGGTCTGACGAGACAACTGCCACAGTGTAGAGCGGCCGCGACCACCGGTAGCTTGGCGTTCATGGGCACCTCCATCGCCGTCGTGGGCCCCGGCGCCATCGGTGCAACGGTCGCGGCGTACCTGCACGCCGCCGGGCATCGGCTGCTGCTGTGCGGGCACACACCTCGCGACTCGATCGAGGTCCGGCCCGACGGCAAGGAGCCGATCGTGGTGCCCGGTCCGGTGCTCACGGATCCCGCCGCCATCGCCGACCCGGTCGACGTGGTGTTGCTGGCCGTGAAGGACACCCAGAACGAGCAGGCAGGCAACTGGCTGGCCAGGCTGTGTGACGAGCGCACCATCGTGTGCGCGCTGCAGAACGGCGTCGAGCAGGTCGAGCGCGTCGGTCGGTACTGCCCGTCGGCAGCGGTGGTGCCCGCTGCGGTCTGGATCCCGTCGGAGACGCAGCCGACGGGCTGGGTCCGGGTGCGGGCCGAACCGCGGCTGGTACTGCCCGACACCGACGCCGCCGCGACGCTCGCGGAGCTGCTGCGCGGCGCGGGGATTACCGTCGAACTCGAACCCGACTTCACCACCGCCGCATGGCACAAACTCGTGGTCAACGCGGTCGTCGGCGTCATGGTGCTGACGGGGCGCCGCGCTGGCATCTTCCGCCGCGAGGACGTGGCCGCGCTGGCCCGGCGGTATCTGACGGAGTGCGTCGCGGTTGCCCGCGCCGAGGGCGCCAAGCTCGACGACACGGTGATCGACGAGATCGTCTCCATGTTGGCCCAGGCGCCGCCGGACATGACCACCTCGATGCTGACCGACCGGCAGGCGGACCGTCCGCTGGAATGGGACATCCGCAATGGCGTCATCCGGCGCAAGGCGGCCGCGCACGGCCTTGTCACCCCGATCAGCGATGTGGTCGTGCCGTTACTGGCCGCGGCCAGCGACGGGCCCGGCTAGACGTCATGCCGACAAGCGCTACGGCACAACGACATAACTCAGTACAGGCCCGCCCAGGCCTTGCGGCGCTCGGCGTCGGGATCCTCGACGACCATGTCACGCGCCGACAGGATGATTCGGGTGAACCGGCGGGTGGTTTCGTAATCCGGCCAATCCTGCCCACTGGCCCAATGGATTTCGCGGTGATCCCAGCCCTTCGTCGCGAAGTCCAGCCACGCCCGCTGCATGCGCTGCCCGACCCGCGGCTGCAGTCGCCGACCGAGCGGATGCAGCTTGCGGCCCACGAACGACGCGTAGCTGTGCTGGATGTGCACGATCTCGCTGCCGTGGGTGGCGCCGAGTCCGAGCATCCGCAGGCTCCAACCAAAGTGGTCGAAGCGGTACATGTGGGTGGGCGCGTGCGCGCTGTACGCGTCGGCGAACGCCCACGCCGGCCCGCAGAACATGACATCGGAGCCGAACGCGACCAGCGCCCGCCGCCGCGGGTAATCGGGGTAGGCGATCAGCACGCGCTCCCTGGCGTCCGGTGCGACCCGGTCGAAGTACGCGTCGATCGACGCCGGAGTGGTCGGCAGCATCGGGGGCTTGGTCCAGGCGAACATCGAGGCCTCGTGGCTGTTGGTGCCGATGATCAGCGGCACCCGCGCCACCATGCCCGAACGGGCGGCGTCGACGGGATGTCGCGGCAACAGATCGACCCCGTACGTCAGCCCGTAAGCGAGCGTCGGCGTGCTCGCCGCGCTCGTCATCTGCAGCAGGCCGGCCGCGCGGCGCAGTTGGCGCTGCGGCAACCCCTTGACCTCGGCGGCGCTCACGCCCAGCCGCTTCAGGAATTCGTGGGCCTGCTTGGCGCGAAGTTCGCGGCCGGCGATCAGCGGTAGCGCAGGGCTCTGCGCGATCGCGCGGCTGAACAGGCCACCCGCGGCCGGGCTGGCCAGCAGGGCAAGCACCGACGTGGCTCCGGCCGACTCGCCGAAGACCGTCACTCGATCGGGGTCACCCCCGAAGGCGGCAATGTTCTCCCGGATCCAGTGCAATGCCGCCATCTGGTCACGCAAGGCGAGATTGTCGTCGAAACCGTCGCCGAGGTCGCCGAGCTCGAAACCGCCGAACACCCCGATGCGGTAGGTGATGTTGACCACCACCACGTTTCCGTTGGCGGCCAGCCGGGACCCGTTGTAGAGCTGGAACTGGCCCGCGCCGAAGACGAACGCGCCACCGGGAATCCACACCATCACCGGCAGCGAAGCGCTGGTGTCCGGCGACCACACGGTCAGGGTCAGGCAGGCTTCGTCGCGAACCTTCGGATCGTCGCGGCCACCGCCGACGAACGACTTGCCCTGCGGCGGCAGCGGTCCGTGCTCCACGGCATCGCGCAGCCCGGTCCACGGCTCGGGTGGCGCAGGCGCCAGGAAGCGGCGCTCGCCCACCGGCTGTTCGGCGTACGGAACACCGCGCCACACGGCGACGCCACCGTCGGTCGTGCCGCGCAGGTCCCCCAAATCCGTGTGGACGAAGGCCGAATGTCCAACAACGACTGCCACACCCAAATCGTAGTGTGCAAAGCTGGACGCACCCGGATCCAAACGGCGTGTGGCGAGCAATGGAGCGGTGCGATGACCTTCAACGAGGGTATGCAGATCGACACGAGCAATATCTCGGCCGGCGGCGGGGGGCCCGGTCGTGGCATCGCGATCGGCGGCGGGCTCGGGGGCCTCGTGATCGTCGTTATCGCGCTGTTCCTGGGCATCGATCCCAGCACGGTGGCGCCCCAGCAGGGGGTCGGCGCCCAAGGCGTCCAGGCGCCCGGATACGACCTGAGCCATTGCAAGACCGGTGCGGACGCCAACAAGTACGTCGAGTGCCGGGTGGTGGCGACGACGAACTCGGTGGACGGGGTGTGGCAGCAGCTGCTGCCCGGGTACACCTCTCCTCACACCACGCTGTTTCACGGTCAGGTTCAGACCGGATGCGGACCCGCAGACACCTCGATCGGCCCGTTCTACTGCCCTGTGGACAAGACCGCCTATTTCGACACGGATTTCTTCCAGGTGCTCGTCGACCAGTTCGGTTCCAGCGGTGGACCGTTGGCGCAGGAGTACGTGGTCGCCCATGAGTACGGCCACCATGTGCAGGACCTGAAGGGCGTCCTCGGCCGCGCGCAGCAGGGCGCCCAGGGCGCCCAGGGAAACGGCGTGCGCACCGAGCTACAGGCCGACTGCTATGCGGGGGTCTGGGCGCACTACGCGGCCATCACGAAGCAGCAGAGCACCGGAGTGCCGTACCTGGAGCCGTTGAGCGACAAGGACATTGCCGACGCGCTGTCAGCAGCCTCGTCGGTCGGCGACGACCGCATCCAGAAGCAGGCGACCGGGCGGATCAACCCGGAGCAGTGGACCCACGGATCGTCAGCTGAGCGACAGAAGTGGCTCACCGTCGGGTACCAGACCGGTGATCCGAACAAGTGCGACACCTTCGCCACCAACAACCTTGGGTAGCAACGCCTCTGAGCTACAGCCGGGACTGCTCTTTGATCGCGGTATCGTTGGTGCGCAGGGGACGAATGAGCGCGTCTTGCGAGAAGGACGCGATCAGCTCACCCTCTTCGGTGTGCACGGTTCCGCGCACGTACGACATGCCGGCACCGACCTGGGTGCTCTCGTGGGTGTAGAGGAGCCAGCCGTCCCACCGGAACGGCTCGTGGAAGCTGACCGTGATCGTCATCGGAGCGGTGGACACCGTCAGGTGCGCCTGGCTGGTGCCGATGCCTTCGTGGGCCCGCATCGTGGTCGAGATCCCGAGATGGCCGGTGAAATACGCGACCAGCGCCTTGGCCAGATCGTCGCGCTTCGGGATCGGGTCGTAGTGCAACCACGCGTGCAGCTCCGGCGGCCCAACCTCGTCGGGACTGTTGACGTCGACAACGTCGACCAGCCGCAGTTCGCGACCGCCCATCGGCATCTCCGCAACGTTCGCGTCGGCAGGACCGACAACGTCGGGACGAGGCAGGTGATGGCGAATCACATCGTCGGTCGGCACGTCGGCGAGCAGTGTCATCGTGATGCAGGGCTTGCCGTTCTGCTTCGCGATGACGACCGCGGTCGCGGTGGACCGGCCCTCGCTCACCACGTCAAGCTCCAGCTCGACCGGCCCCGCCCCGACCATCACCGCACGGGCGAACACCGCGTGCACCGAGCGGATCGACTTGTCCGAGAACCTCTTGGCGACCGCGACAATCGCCTGCGCGAGCACCTGCGTACCCTCGACGACCTGCCGTTGGTCATCGGCTGCCAAACCGGTTTCGGCGGTGAAGCGGCCAGGCCCGTCGATCTGCACCTCGAACAGATCGAGCAATCCCTGGACCGTCCACGGGGCCTGTGCTGAATCTGTAGCCATGGTGAATCGCCTTCACTCGTAACAACTATTCGGCCATCGGTTCAACACAGTAACCGAGCTTCTAGGTAAGCGGTAACGTCGTTCTCGGCAGGTTAACCGACTACTCGAAGGGTGCCACGATGGAGGAGTCGACCGGACCGTCGCCGGGCACCGTCGGCGTCGAGCCCGAGTCGCGCGCCAGCCGGTTCATGAAGTCGGCGCTGGCGATACTGGGCGAAACCGGGCGCACCGATTTCACGGTGCTCGAAGTCGTCGAGCGGTCAAAGACCTCGCTTCGCTCCTTTTACCAGCACTTTTCGACCAAGGACGAACTGCTTCTCGCGCTCATCGACAAGATCATGGCCGAGTCGACACGCCGGTGGTGCGAGGAGACCGAAGGGCTGGCCAGCCTCGACGCCATGCGGGTGCTCATCGACCGGATATGCACGCCGGCCGCGTCCACCAAACAGGACAGCATCAACCGGGGGCTGACCTTCTACAACGACCATCTGGCCGAGACGCTCCCGCGTGAATACGCGCGCGTGCTGCTCCCGCTGCATCGGCTGATCCAGGACATCCTCAACCGCGGTCTCGCCGACCAGACATTCCGGCCCGATCTCGATGTCGAGAGCAGTGCCGCGCTGATCATGCAGTCGGTGCTCGGCGCCATGCGACTGCGTGTGCTCGGCGTCGAACTCAACGGCGCGCCCATCGAAGCGGGCCACATCTACGACTTCTGCGTGCGCGGCCTGCTCCGCTCCGAACCCGTCTGACCTGCACCGCTCCTGGGTCACCGGCTGTTCTTCCCGGGGTGGTGTTTACGCTGGTCCAGAAGTGGTAATGTCATTACCACTTACGACCAACGAGACTCTCAGGAGCTGGTATGCCTTCACGCGAGCTTCCCTTCCCGGTGTTCGACGCCGACAACCACATGTACGAGACAAAGGAGGCGCTGACCAAGTTCCTTCCCGACAACCGCAAGCGCGCCATCGACTACGTGGAGGTCCGCGGCCGCACCAAGATCGTCGTCCGCGGTCACATCAGCGACTACATCCCCAACCCGACGTTCGAGGTCGTCGCCAGGCCCGGCGCGCAGGAGGAGTACTTCCGTCACGGCAGCGGCGGCAAGTCCTATCGCGAGGTACTGGGCGAGCCGATGAAGGCGATCCCTGCGTTCCGCGAGCCCGGGCCGCGGCTGGAGAAGATGGACGAGCTCGGTATCGACTACGCGCTTATGTTCCCCACGCTGGCCAGCCTCGTCGAGGAACGGATGAAGGACGATCCGGAACTGATCCACGACGTCATCCATGCGCTGAACCAGTGGATGTATGAGCAGTGGTCGTTCAACTACAAGGACCGCATCTTCGCCACCCCGGTGGTCGCCTTGCCGATCGTTGATCGCGCGCTCGAGGAACTCGAATGGTGCCTCGAACGCGGTGCGAAGACGGTGCTGGTGCGTCCGGCGCCGGTGCCCGGGTTCCGTGGCACCCGGTCATACGGGCTCGAGGAGTTCGACCCGTTCTGGCAGGCATGCATCAAGGCCGGGATTCCCGTGTCGATGCACGCCTCCGACAGCGGGTATTCGGAATTCCTCAACGTGTGGGAGCCGGGTGACGAGTTCCTGCCGTTCAAGCCGACGGCGTTCCGGATGGTGGCGATGGGCAAGCGCCCGATCGAGGACGCCATGGCAGCGTTGGTCTGCCACGGCGCGCTGTCGCGCAACCCGGAATTGCGGGTGCTATCGATCGAGAACGGCGCCGACTGGGTGCCCTACCTGTTCAAGCAGTTCAAGGGCGCTTACGCCAAGATGCCGCAGGGCTTCCTCGAGGACCCGATCGAGGCGTTCAAGCGCTGCGTCTACATTAGCCCGTTCTGGGAGGACAACTTCATCGAGATCGCCAGGATGGTCGGCATCGACCGGGTGGTGTTCGGCTCCGACTGGCCGCACCCAGAGGGCCTGCAGGATCCGATCACGTTCGTCGACGATCTCGCGGAGCTCACCCAGGAAGAGCAGGCGAAGATCATGGGCGGCAACATGGTTGAGCTGTTCAAGCTGAAGAGCCCGGTTCCTGCGTGACGGACGCGTCACCGGAAAGCCTGCTCTTCACCTCGACGACGCAGTCGTTCCTGGAGAAGGAAGCATCGCTGAGCCGGCTGCGTGAACTGCACGCAGCCGGTGTCCCCTTCGAGCGCGACTGGTGGCGGCGGGCCGCCGAACTCGGCTGGGCAGGACTGCTGGTGCCCGAAGAACTCGGCGGCGGCAGCGTGTCGGGCGATGGCGTCCGCGACCTTGCGCTGGTGGCCGAACTGGCGGGCAAGACGGTCGCTCCGGGACCGCTGCATCCGGTCAGCACGGTGCTGGCGGGGTTGGTAAAAGCGCCAGAAAACCACACGGAGACAATCGAATCCCTGGTGGCGGGCGAACTCGTCGGATCTTGGGCCGTCTACGAGCCGGACAAGGCGTGGTCTCCTCTGGATGCAAGCGTGACGGCGACGCCGACGAACACCGGATTCCGCATCGACGGCGTAAAGGACCGCGTCGAGGCCGGCGCCGAGAGCGAGATCCTGCTGCTGGTCGCTCGGTGCGAGGGTGCGGTGCGCCAGTTCCTCGTGTCGACGGATGCCCCCGGTGTGCGTGTTGAGCCGCAACGGTCGATCGACCTGGTGAAGAGTTACGCCCGTGTGTATTTCGACGGTGTCGAGGTCGACGAGTCCGCGGCGGTCGGAACCGCCGAGCAGACCGCGGAGCTGATCACCCGCCAGAGCCGAATCGCGCAGGTGCTGCAGTGCGCCGAGGTGGTCGGCATCTTAGAGACCGTGCTGGACTTCACCATCCAATGGGGTTTCGACCGCCACTCGTTCGGCCGCCCGCTGGGCTCGTACCAGGCGCTCAAACACAAGTATGCCGATCTGAAGATCTGGTTCGAGGCGTGCCGGGCGACGACGAACGCCGCCGTGGCCGAGGTGGCGGCCGGTTCGCCCGGTGCCGAAATGGCGGTCAGCGTCGCGAAATCGTATGTCGGGGAACGTGCCCCGGGCATGGTGCAGGACTGCATCCAGTTGCACGGCGGCATCGGCGTCACCTGGGAACACGACCTGCATCTGTTCCTGCGTCGAGTCACGTTGTACCGCTCGATGTTCGGCACGCCCGAAGATCACAACCTTCGCGTATACGCGCTCAGCGATCGTCACGCCGGCTCGGCCGGCGGTGAGCGCCTCGAGTCGGCCTCATGACCGAAACAACTTCGGTAACAACCCAAATCGACGAGTCCGTCGAGGAGTTCGCCGCGCGGGCACGGGCGTGGCTGGCGGATAACATGCCGCGCGTCGACCCGGCCAATCCGCCGGACGCCGATCGCGGCGAAGAAGCGCCCTGGCTGCGTGCGCGCGAGCTTCAGAAGAAGCTCTACGAAGGCGGATTCGCCGGGATCTGCTTTCCGCGGGAGTACGGCGGGCTCGGCCTGCCCATCGCGTATCAGAAGGCGTTCGACAACGAGTCGCGCGGATACGAGATGCCGATGATCCTCAACGCGCCAACGTTCACGATCTGCGCGGCGACCATCCTGGACACCGGCAGCGAGGAACAGAAGCGCCGACACATTTCGGGCGCCCTGCGCGGCGACGAGGTGCTGGTGCAGCTGCTGTCGGAGCCCAGTGGCGGATCAGACCTGGCCGGCGTCATCACCCGGGCCGATCGCGTCGGCGACAAGTGGGTCATCAACGGCGCAAAAACGTGGAGCACAAGCGCTTTCGCTGCGGACTACGGGCTGCTCTTGGCGCGCACCAACTGGGATGTCCCCAAGCACGAGGGCCTGACGATGTTCCTGGTGCCGATCAACAGCCCCGGCATCACACTGCGCAGGATCAAACAGGTCAACGGGTCGATCGAGTTCTGCGAGGAGTTCTTCGACAACCTCGAACTCGGTGACGACGCGGTGGTTGGCGAGGTCAACGAGGGCTGGCACGTCGCCTCGCGCCAGCTCTATCACGAACGCCGTGCCGTCGGCGGCGGCTCGGAGTTCTCCAGCGGCATCGGCTCCGAGGGCAAGACCGACATGCCCATCGACTATGTCGCGCTGTTGGCGGCGACGGGCCAGGCCGACAGCGACCGCGTCCGCGAGATGGCGGGCCGGGCGTTGGTGCACCGGGCGGTGCGGGAGCAGCTGATCGACCACGTCTATCACGGTGTCCTCGACGGCTCGCTGCCCCCCGCGGCGGGGTCGATCATTCGGATCACGCACGCCGAAACCCATCACCTGGAGTTCGACACCGTACTCGCGATAGCAGGCAGCTCCGGTGTCGTCGACGTCGGCGACGACCTGCTCCGCTACGGCGAGCGCTACCTGTCACGGCAGTCGGCGGCGCTTGGCGGCGGCACCACCGAGATAGCGCGCAACATCATCGGCGAACGCGTGCTGGGCTTCCCCCGCGAGTACGCCGCCGACCGAGGCGTGCCGTTCAATCAGGTCAAGCGCAACAAGGGCTAGAACAGCGTCGGCTGGAGGGCCTCGGGGTTGGCGGCCGCCGGGGCTTCCGTCGTTCTGAACGAGCGGCGATCGGGTGCCAGGCCGTGCTTGGCGATCAACGGCGTCACCCTGTCGTGCAGCATGTGCCGGTAGCTCATCGGCAGATACGCTCCGCGCCGGTACAACTCGCGGTACTCCGCCACCAAATCCGGATGCGATCGCGCCAGCCATGCCATGAACCACCCGCGCGTCGAGCCGCGCAGGTGCAGCCCCAACGCCGTGACACCCGTCGCGCCGGCGTCGGCGATCTGACCCAGCAGCGCGTCGAGATGTTCGACCGAGTCGGTCAACAACGGCAATACCGGCGCGACCATGACGTGACAGTCCAAACCGGCGTCCCGAACGGCCGAGATCAGCCCCAGCCGGGCCTGCGGCGACGGTGTGCCCGGCTCGACGTCCTTGTGCAGCTCGGGATCGCCGACGGCCAACGACACGGCGACGCTGACGTCCACATGTCGAGCGGCCGCGGTGATCAGCGGCAGATCGCGGCGCAAAAGCGTGCCCTTGGTGAGGATCGAAAACGGCGTGCCCGAGTCGGCAAGGGCGCCAATGATTCCGGGCATCAGCCCGTAGCGTCCTTCGGCGCGCTGATACGGGTCGGTATTGGTGCCCAGTGCGACCGTCTCGCGCCGCCACGACGGTCGGTGCAGCTCACGCCGCAACACCTCGGCGACGTTGGTCTTGACGATCACCTGGGTGTCGAAATCGTTGCCGCAGTCCAGGTCCAGGTACTCATGGGTGGGCCGCGCGAAGCAGTACCGGCAGGCGTGCGAGCAGCCGCGGTAGCCGTTGACCGTGTACCGGAACGGCAGCATCGCCGCGTTGGGCACCTTGTTCAGCGCGGACTTGCAGAGCACCTCGTGGAAGGTGATGCCCTCGAACTGCGGGGTGCGGACACTGCGGACGAAGCCGATCCGCTGAAGGCCGGGCAGTGCGCCGTCGTCGACGGTGACGCCCTGGCCGTCCCAACGCATGCCTCCATTCGAACTGGCGTTCGACCGAATGTCAAGTGTCTGCGCGTTTGCGACCGGTTACTCGCCTGCGTATATTCGGCTACGAGTATTTATGCCCGGAGGTAGCGATGGCACAGAAACGCAAGGTCGCCAACCTGTTGGCGCTCGCGGTGCTGGCGACCGTCGTCCAGCGCCCGATGCACCGCTACGAAATGGCATCCGTGATGAGGGCCCGCGGTAAGGACCGCGACATGCACATCAAATGGGGCTCGCTGTACACCGTCGTGCAGAACCTCGAGAAGCACGGCTACCTTGAACCGATCGGCGTCACTCAACAGGGCGCGCGCCCGCAGCGCACGGTTTACCAGATCACCGACGCCGGCCGCGACGAGCTGGTGGCGTGGACCCGCGAGCTGATCGCCGAACCCGAGGCCGAGCACACTCGCTTCATCGCGGCCCTGTCTGTGCTGGCGGTGCTTGCCCCGCGGGACGTTGCCGATCTGCTTCGCCACCGTCTGCAGCGGCTCACCGAATCGGTCGCCGAGCTGCGGGCGGCGATCGAGCAGGCCGCCGACGTGCCCAGGCTGTTCCTCATCGAGGACGAATACCGGATCGCGATGACCCAAGCGGAAACGGACTGGACGCGGTCGCTCCTCGACGAGCTCTCCGCCGGAACGTTCCCACATCTCGATGTCTGGCACCGATGGCACGAAAGCGGCGACATCCCATCCGAATTCGCCGAACTCGCCGAACGCGGCGCCGAACCCGAACAGTAGGAGGAGCACATGCCCGCAGCGCACACCGCACTCGTCATCGGCGGCGGCATCGCCGGACCGGTCGCGGCGACGGCCCTCGCCATGGCCGGCATCGATGCCGCGATTTACGAAGCCCGGCCCGCCGATCCCGCTTCGGCCAACGGGATTGGCGGATCGCTTGCGCTCGAGCCCAACGGGCTGGCCGCCCTGCGTATCGTCGGCGCCGACGAGGCGGTGCGCGCCGCAGCGATACCGATCACGCGGTCGACCATGTCGATCGCCAGCAAGCCAGTCCGGGAAATGCCCACGCCACAAGGATTTCCGCCACGCCAGCTCGTCGACCGCGGCGCACTCCACGGCATTCTGCGCGTTCGTGCGGAGCGGGCCGGGGTGGCAATCCACGACAACAAGAAGCTGATTCGCGTCGATGAACGCCCGGACGGCGTCACCGCCCACTTCGCCGACGGGACCAGCGCCAGCGCCGACGTGCTGATCGGCGCCGACGGCGTCCACTCGACCGTGCGCCGGCTCATCGACCCGAACGCGCCGACGGCCCGCTACCTCAACCTGCTCGGGTTCGAGGGCCTGGCCGACGACGCCGCCGACACCGCCGCACTGGAGCCCGGCACGATGACGTTCGCTTTCGGCAGGCGGGCCTACTACCTGTACTGGAAGCGGCCGGACGGCCGGATCGGCTGGGGCGCGAATCTGCCGTCGGCACAATACTTCACCCTCAAGGAAGCCCGCGCCGTTCGGGCCCAGGAGTGGCTGCACACGCTGCGCACCACCTACGCCGATGACATCCCAGGGGCGAGGCTGGTCGCCGAAACGATGAGCGAGACCCTGCAGGCCGTCGGCGGTCTGCATATCATGCCGCCCGTTCCGCATTGGCATCGCGGCCGCTTGGTGCTGGTCGGCGATGCCGTGCACGCGCCGTCCAACAGCACAGGGCAGGGCGCATCGCTCGCCATGGAAAGCGCGATCCAGCTCGCACGTTGCCTGCGCGATCTGCGCGACGTGCCATCGGCGTCCGAGACATACGAGCGGATGCGCCGGCCACGGGTGGAGAAGATCGCCGCGCGCGGCGCGCGGATGAGCCACGCCAAGGCGCCCGGGCCCATCGCGCAGCGCCTCATGCGCGTCATGCTTCCCCTGATGGTCAAGACGATGAACGTCGAGAAGATCAGGGCCGCCGAACAGAGCTACACGATTGACTGGGACGCTCCCGTGCAGGAGGACGCTGCCGCGCTCGCATGATGGTAATCATGTGAGTAGCATGACGAGCATCATGCGAAGTGCCATCGGCAAGCGTGCCATCGGCAAGCAGGAATCACTGGACCGGATCCTGGACGCCGCGTCGCGCCGGCTGCGCGAAGAGGGCCTCGATGGCGCGGCGATCGTGCCGGTGATGCGCGACGCCGGACTGACGCACGGCACGTTCTACTCGCACTTCTCCAGCAAGGACGAGCTGGCCAGCGCGGCCTTCGCGCGCGCGGTCAGCACCGGGCGTCCGCACTGGATCAAGCCTGGTCGCGGCGAAACATGGGGCGCGCGGCTGACGAGTCTGGCAAAGCGGTACCTCACCGTCGCTCACCGCGACGATCTCTCCACCAGTTGCGGATTCGCGACTCTCAGCTCCGATGCCGCGCACGGTTCGGCTCGGTTCCGCGCCAGCTATGAGCACGAGTTGCGGAAGTCACTGGCGGCGATCTGCGACGGCGACACCGCTGATGAACGCCTTGACGACGCCATCGCGCTGATGGCGATCTGCGTCGGCGGGATGGCGTTGTCTCGCGCCGTCGTCGATCCGAAGTTTTCGGCACGCATCCTGCGAGTGGCGCGGGAAGCCGCCGCCAAACTCGCAGACACCCAACCGGATTGAGGAGGACGTCATGTCGGGAGCGAAGCCCTACGGACAGCTGCAGTACAAGGAGATCAACGGCAAGCGGATGGCCTATGTCGACGAGGGCGAGGGCGACGCCATCGTCTTTCAGCACGGCAACCCGACCTCGTCGTATCTGTGGCGGAACGTGATGCCCCATCTGGAGGGGCTGGGCCGCCTCGTGGCGTGCGACATGATCGGCATGGGCGGCTCGGACAAGCTCGACGACTCCGGGCCGGACCGCTACCACTACTCCGAACAGCGCGACTACCTGTTCGCGCTGTGGGATGCCCTGGACCTCGGCGACCGCGTGACGCTTGTGCTGCACGACTGGGGTTCGGCGCTTGGCTTTGATTGGGCCAACCGCCACCGCGACCGGGTGGCCGGCATTGCGTATATGGAAGCCATTGCGATGCCGATCGATTGGTCGGACTTCCCCGAGCCCGTTAAGGCGGTGTTTCAGGGTTTCCGGTCCCCGCAGGGCGAGGCGATGGTGCTGGACAACAACATGTTCGTCGAGGCCGTGCTGCCCGGCGCCATTCAACGCACGCTCAGCGATGAGGAGATGGCCCACTACCGCGAGCCGTTCCGCAATGCCGGTGAGGATCGGCGGCCCACATTGTCGTGGCCGCGGAACATCCCGATTGAGGGCGAGCCGGCCGATGTCGTCGCGGTCGTCAACGAATACGGCGGGTGGCTCGCAGAAAGCGATGTGCCCAAGCTGTTCATCAACGCCCAACCCGGGGCGATCACGCGGGGCCGCGTTCGTGACTTCGTGCGCAGCTGGCCCAACCAGACCGAAGTCACCGTGCCGGGCGTGCATTTCATCCAGGAGGACGGCCCGGACGAAATCGGTGCGGCGGTAGCGGACTTCGTTCGGCGGCTGCGCTCGAGCTGAACCGCCATCGCCGTGGGCATTCTGATCGTTGGGGCGGGAGCAGCGGGTGGCTACATCGGCGAGCAACTGGCCGCGGCAGACCGGGACGTCACCTTTCTGGTGCGCCCCCACTCAGTGGACCGGTTGACAGCCGATGGTCTGCGTGTCCGGCACGGATCCGGCGTCCACACCACGACCGTCGGCGCGGTGACGGTCGCCGGCCTTCGCGGACCCTACGACGTCGTTGTCCTCGCCGTGCGCGCCAGTGCGGTCGAATCTGCAATCAACGACTTTCGTGATGCGGTGGGAGCGGCCACCCACATCGTCCCGGTGATGAACGGAATGCGCCACCTGTCGGCGCTCACCGCAGCATTCGGGCCGGACCGGACACTGGGTGCCGCAACGCGCTTGGTCGCCTCGATGTCGGCCGACGGCACGATCGAGGTAGTGGCTCCCGGCATCGATATGCAGATCGGCCAACTCAACGGCAGCGAGTCGGGCGCACTGCACCGCACGGCGGCAGCGCTGGAGGTACCCGGCATCACCGTGACGCTCCGTCGCGACGTGATCGCGGCGATGTGGGAGAAGTTCGCGTTCATCGCCTCGACGGCGGTGCTGACGTGTCTTGTCGGCGACGAGATCGGCCCGATCGCCTGCGCGGACGGCGGAATCGCGTTGGCCCGATGTGTTCTCGCCGAGGTCGCTGCCGTGGCCGCGGCGGAAGGCTATCCGCTCGCCGACGGCGTACGGTCAGGCGTCGACTCCATCCTCACCGATCGGTCCTCGACGTTCGGCCCGTCGATGTTCCGCGACATGAAGGCGGGGCGGCAGATCGAGCGCACTGTGCTAGAAGACCTCGCGGAGCGGGCGCGCAGCCACGGGATCGACACCCCGCTCCTGGACGCCTCGTTGGTCGTGATCGACGTTCACAACCGTGGCCTGGGATAGGGCCGGATCACCAGTTCGCCAGCTGGCACTGGACGGTGTAGGGACCGTCCTGCTGCACCGCCACCTGGCCGTCGACCGCGATCTCGCAGTGCGGGTTCGGCGGGGCCTGCATGGCGTGCACGCCGGTGCTCGCTGTGATGATCGCCCATTGCGGGTCTGCCAGGGTGGCTTCGAACACCCATGGCACACCCGCCGCCACATTCACCTGCTCGGTCTTCAGGAACGCGCCTGCATTGGCGTTGTAGGCCTGCTTGTTCGGAGGTTGAGCCGTCAGATAGTTGAGGTTGTAAGTCACATCGGTGGCCGACGTGAGCGAATACCGGACCTGGTGAGCGGCCGGATCAGCGTTCGCCGTTGGATGGGCCACCGCAATTGATGCAGTCGCCATCATGAACGCAGCCCCGACCCTGATTGTCGCTGTTCGCATGACCGTCACATCGCCGCACCGTACCGGATCGTTACAACTTCAACACTTCACACGCAAACAAATCGCAGAAAGACAGCCCATCTAACTAGGAACCGCATCTCAGTGATTCTCCACACGTTCGGGTTCAAGAAGCGAACAATTTCGGGTCGTGGCGCGTCTAGTAGGCGTGGAGCTGAATCGGCGTTCCGTGCTGCTCGGCATCGGCGCCGTCGGCGCCTTCCTGGTCGTCGATCTCGGCGCCGTCGCCTACGCGAACAACTGGATCGGCGGCACCGGGCTGTCCCGCAAGACCTTCATCGATGGCTTCCGCTCGGTATTCGGAGTGCAACAGGGGTTCCGGAAGAACCATGCCAAGGGCGTCGCAGTGACCGGACACTTCGACAGCAACGGCAACGGCGGCGAACTGTCGAGGGCAGCGGTGTTCCGACCCGGACAGACTCCGGTGATCGGGCGCTTCTCGCTGACGGGCGGGAACCCGCACGTCGCCGATACGCCGGGCGCGGCCCGCGGCCTCGGGCTGGTCTTCGGATTCCCCGGCAACACGCAGTGGCGCACCGCGATGCTGAATCTGCCTGTTTTCCCTGACAACTCGCCGCGAGGTTTCTACGACCGACTCCTGGCATCGAAGGTCGTTCCCGCGACGGGACAGCCGGATCCCGCGGCAATGTCGGCATTTCTGGCAGCGCACCCGGAGACGGCAGCCGCCATGGCGGTGATAAAGCAACATCCCCCATCACCGGGGTTCGCCGATAGCACCTTCTGGGGTCTGAACACGTTCTTCTTCGTGAACGACGCCGGCGAGCGCACACCGGTTCGCTGGTCGCTGATGCCCGTTCAGGCGGCGCTGCCGCCGCAACCCGGTGGGGCCAACGCGTTGTTCGACGCACTGGTCAGACAGATGCGCGCGGGCCCACTGCAGTGGCGACTGATGCTGAAGGTCGGCACTTCGGCTGATCCGCTGCTCGACGCCACCCTGCCGTGGCCGAACGACCGTCGTGTCATCGACGCCGGACTGCTGACGTTGACCAGCATCGAGACCGAAGCGCCGGGCAACGCACGCGATGTCAACTTCGACCCCCTGGTGCTGCCCGAGGGCATCGAACCGTCCGCGGATCCGTTGCTGAGCGCGCGGTCCGCGGTGTACGCCGCGTCGTATCGCGCTCGCAGCGGCGAACCCAAGTCCCCGTCCGCTGTGCAGGTGAACGGGGTCGCGGTGTGACCGAGCCGATCAACCGCTACCCAGTGCGAACCCGAATCCTGCACTGGCTCACCGCGATTCTGATATTCAGCGCGTTGTTCGTCGGGTTCGTGATGGTGAACTCGATCGGCTCGTACGCGGCGCTGGTCGGCATTCACATGACCCTCGGTGTGACGATCCTGTGCATTGTCGTCGTGCGCGCAGCCAACAGGTTCACCCACCGGGTGCCGAAGCTTCCGGACACCGTCGGATGGGCCGAGCACAAGCTCGTCGTGGGCTCCGAACTGGGGTTGTACGCCGTGATGCTGGCGCAGCCCCTGGTCGGGTGGGCGATGGTGTCGGCGACGGGCAGGCCGCCGGTCATCTTCGGATCGGTGCGGCTGCCGCGCATCGCGCCGTTCGATGCGGACCTGTTCTTTGTGCTCCGTCAGACCCACTCGGTCTTGGCGTATGCACTGGTGGCGGTCATTGCGGCGCATGTCAGCGCGGTGCTGCTGCACACGCTGACCCTTCGCGACGGCATGCTCTCGCGCATGGCGTTCTCGCGGCGCCGCTAGCCGCATCTCCGCAATTCTCCGCGCGGTCGCGGCGGCTGATGGCACGCTGCGGGGATGGACGAAGCATCCGAGACCCGGACACTCGCCGACACGGGCGGCCTCGTCGTCACCGATGACGGCCGGCGGGTACTTGTCTTCGACCGGTGCACGGGCCCGCTGGCGGTGCTCGCCTTCGTGCTCGGCGTTCTCGCGCTCGTCGTCGGCGGCTTCGGTCTTGTCGCGCTCGTCGCGGGCATACCCTCACGGGCCCTTGGCGCGGTCTTGCTGGCCGTCGGTCTCGTCGGTGCGGCGGCGACCTATCTGGTGGTGCGCAAGATTCGAGGCCGCCGCGGCCAGCCGCTACACGAATGCCGCCCGGTGGCGGTGATCGACCGCAAGCTCGGGTTGTTCAGTTACGGCGGCGGCGCGGTGGTGCCATTGGACCAAGTCCACTTCGCACGCAAGCTCCAAATCGGGTCGAGCTCACCCAAACTCGTGGCCCTCACGCCGGGCGGGGCGATGGTTCTCAAGCGGGGCAACCCGCTCGACGGCGGCGTCGGCAACGTCGATGAACTGCTAACGACCGTCGTGCGGGGCGCCTGACCGCCCGAAAATTAAGCGCGGCTCAGCCGCGAAAGGACTTCGGTGAGAACGGCATCGATCGGAATGTCGACCTGGTCGCCGGTCGAGAGGCTCTTCACACCGACCGTGCCGACCTCGATGTCACGGTCGCCGGCCACCAGCGCGATCGACGCACCGGAACGGTCCGCGGCGCGCATCGCGCCCTTGACGCCGCGGTCGCCGTAGGCCAGATCCACGCGCACACCCGCGGCCCGCAGCCGCGCGGCCAGCACGGCGAGCGTGACCTTGGCCGCCTCACCGAGCGGCACACCGTAGACGTCGACCCGAGCGGTCCCGCCGACCGCCTTGCCTTCGGCCTTCAACGCCAGCATCGTACGATCCACGCCAAGGCCAAACCCGATGCCGGACAGGTCTTTTCCGCCGAGCTGCCGCATCAGCCCGTCGTAGCGCCCGCCACCGCCGATGCCGGACTGCGCGCCGAGCCCGTCGTGGACGAACTCGAATGTGGTCTTGGTGTAGTAGTCCAGCCCCCGCACCATCCGCGGGTTGATCGAGTACGCCACGCCGAGCGCATCCAGGTGCGCGAGCACGGTCTCGAAGTGCTGCTTGGCCACATCGGAAAGGTGGTCGAGCATCACCGGTGCGTCGGCGGTCAGCTTCCGCATGTGCGGACGCTTGTCGTCGAGCACCCGCAGCGGGTTGATCTCGGCGCGCCGACGGGTTTCCTCGTCGAGGTCGAGCTTGAACAGGAAGTCCTGCAACAGTTCCCGGTACTGGGGGCGGCAGCTGTCGTCGCCCAGCGAGGTGATCTCCAACCGGAACTGGTCGAGGCCCAGCGACCGGAAGCCGTCGTCGGCCACCGCGATCACTTCGGCGTCCAGTGCAGGATCGTCGACCCCGATCGCCTCGACACCGACCTGCTGCAGCTGGCGGTAGCGGCCCGCCTGCGGGCGTTCGTAGCGGAAGAACGGCCCCTCGTAACAGACCTTGATCGGCAGCGGGCCGCGATCCAAACCGTGCTCGATCACCGCGCGCATCACCCCTGCGGTGCCCTCCGGGCGCAGCGTCACCGATCGGTCGCC
>DATARY010000008.1:0-5718 GCA_036263935.1 Mycobacterium sp. | reverse complement strand
GGGCGCGCTTCTCACCCAACCGGGCCAGACGTACGATGTCTCCAGCCCGGATTTGCCGACGATCAAGTAGGCGCGCCCGCAGGTAATCACCAGAAATTCTTGTCGCGCGCATCGGCGCGCCTGCATGGATACCTCGCGCGGTCGCCCTACCGTTCTGGTTGCGCGGAACAACTTGACATAACTCTAAGCCTCTGGTTGAGGTTGAGAGTTTGCCGGAGGGTTCAGCGCAGCACAGGAAACCTGGGAGGAAGGCGATTGATGACCCCCCCGCATAACTACCTCGCCGTGATCAAGGTGGTCGGCATCGGCGGTGGCGGTGTCAATGCCGTCAACCGGATGATCGAACAGGGCCTCAAGGGCGTGGAATTCATCGCAATCAACACCGACGCTCAGGCGTTGTTGATGAGCGACGCGGACGTCAAGCTTGACGTCGGCCGCGACTCCACCCGCGGCCTCGGCGCCGGCGCCGACCCCGAGGTCGGGCGGAAGGCGTCCGAGGACGCCAAGGACGACATCGAGGAGCTGCTGCGCGGCGCCGACATGGTGTTCGTCACCGCGGGTGAGGGCGGCGGCACCGGCACCGGCGGTGCGCCCGTCGTCGCCTCCATCGCACGCAAACTCGGTGCGCTCACGGTCGGCGTGGTGACGCGGCCGTTCTCGTTCGAGGGCAAGCGCCGAAGTAACCAGGCCGAGTCGGGTATCCAGGCGCTGCGCGAGAGCTGCGACACGCTGATCGTCATCCCCAACGACCGGTTGCTGCAGATGGGCGACGCCGCGGTGTCCTTGATGGACGCGTTCCGCAGCGCCGACGAGGTGCTGCTCAACGGCGTGCAGGGCATCACCGACCTGATCACAACGCCGGGCCTGATCAACGTCGACTTCGCCGACGTCAAGGGCATCATGAGCGGCGCGGGCACGGCGCTGATGGGCATCGGATCGGCGCGTGGCGACGGCCGGGCGCTGAAGGCCGCGGAGATCGCCATCAACTCGCCTCTGCTGGAGGCCTCGATGGAGGGTGCCCAGGGGGTGCTGATGTCGATCGCCGGCGGTAGCGACCTCGGTCTGTTCGAGATCAACGAGGCCGCCTCGCTGGTGCAGGACGCCGCGCACGCCGACGCCAACATCATCTTCGGCACTGTCATCGACGACTCGCTGGGCGACGAGGTGCGCGTCACCGTCATCGCCGCCGGCTTCGACGCGACCGGCCCGGGCCGTAAGCCGGTGGTCGGAGCGGCGCAGGGCCAGTCCATCGCTGCCGGCAAGGCAGGAAAGGTATCGACATCGCTGTTCGAGCCCACCGACGCGGCCAGCGTTCCGGTCCACACCAACGGTGCGACGGTGAGCATCGGCGGGGACGACGACGATGATGTCGACGTGCCGCCGTTCATGCGCCACTAGCCGCAGTTCGCGATGCTCTTCGCCCGAGAGGCTCGTCGTCGCCATACCCTCGCACCGTGACCGTTCGAATACGGCGGGTGACGACGACGCGGGCGGGCGGTGTCTCCGCGCCACCGTTCGACACCTTCAATCTCGGCGACCATGTCGGCGACGACCCGGCTTCGGTCGCGGCCAACCGCAAACGGCTCACCGCGGCGATCGGGCTCGGCGAGGACAGGGTGGTGTGGATGAACCAGGTCCACGGCGATCACGTCGTCGAAGTCGATGGCCCGATGAACGGCGCCGTCGACAAAACCGACGCATTGGTGACCAGTACGCCACGATTGGCTTTGGCGGTGGTAACCGCCGATTGTGTTCCGGTTTTATTGGCCGACGCGCGGGCCGGTGTGGTAGGGGCGGTCCATGCGGGTCGCGTTGGCGCCCAGAAGGGCGTGGTGGCCCGGAGTGTCGAGGCGATGACGAACGCCGGAGCGCATGTCGAGGACATCTCGGTGCTGCTCGGTCCCGCGGTGAGCGGTCGCAATTACGAGGTTCCCGCGGACATGGCCAACGAGGTGGAGGCCGCCCTGCCCGGCAGCCGCACAACCACGTCGCGGGGTACGCCGGGATTGGATCTGCGGGCCGGAATCGCCCGGCAACTAACGGATTTGGGTATCACGGCCATCGATCTCGACCCCCGCTGCACGGTCGAAGACCGCAACCTGTTCAGCCACCGGCGCGATGCCCCGACGGGACGCCTGGCGTCGTTGGTGTGGATGGAGTGACCACCTTGACAGCCACCCGCGAACTCGAGCTTTCCGAGGCGCTGTCGGCAGTGCGGGCCCGCCTTGCGCGCGCCGCTGTGGCCGCAGGTCGCAATGTCGACGAAATTGAATTGCTGCCAATTACGAAATTCTTTCCGGCCACCGATGTCGTTATTTTGCGGCGTCTCGGGTGCCGCGCAATTGGCGAATCCCGCGAACAAGAAGCGTCGAATAAAGCCGCCGAAGTGGACGCGTTATTGGGTTCAGAGCCCATTCGCTGGCATATGGTCGGGCGGATCCAGCGCAACAAAGCGCGGTCGATCGCGGGCTGGGCATACGCGGCGCACTCGGTCGACAGCACGAGGGTGGCCGCCGCACTGGACCGGGCGGTGAGCGAGGCGCTGGCGGACGGCCGGCGCACCGAACCGCTGCACGTCTACGTCCAGATCAGCCTCGACGGCGATACCGAGCGAAGTGGGGTGGATCTGGGCCGACCCGGGTTGGTCGACGAGTTGTGCGCCGCCGTTGACGCCGCCGAGGGCCTGGAATTGGTCGGGTTGATGGCGATTCCGCCGTTGGGGTCCGACCCCGCGAAGGCGTTCGCGCAGCTGGCCGGCGAGCGGGAGCGGCTGCAACGTGGCTACCCGCAGCCGCTTGGGCTGTCCGCGGGCATGTCCAGCGACCTCGAGAGCGCGGTAAAACATGGGTCGACGTGTGTGCGTGTCGGTACCGCGCTAATGGGGCAGCGACCGCTAACGTCACCTTGAATAGTCACTCTAGTCACATCTTCATCACAGACACCACAACTTCCAAAAGGTCGAGAAGGGTCCCGCCGATGAGCACATTGCACAAGGTCAAGGCCTACTTCGGTATGGCGCCGATGGAGGACTACGACGACGAGTACTACGAGGACGACGACCGTGGCCCCTCGCGCGGGTACTCGCGCCGCCCTCGCGACGACCGGTTCGACGACGAGGGGTACGGCCGCGGCTACGAGGGCCGGGACTACGACGAATTGCCCGCAGGCTACCGCGGCTACCGCGACGAGGATCGTTTCGAATCCAGGCTGAGGGTCCCCCGCGACTTCGACCGGCCGTCCGATTTGGGTCGGCCCCGGTTCGGTGCCCTGCGCGGCTCGACCCGCGGTGCGCTCGCGATGGACCCGCGCCGGATGGCGATGCTGTTCGACGAGGGCAGCCCGCTGTCGAAGATCACCACATTGCGCCCGAAGGACTACAGCGAGGCGCGCACCATCGGCGAACGGTTCCGCGACGGCACCCCTGTGATCATGGACCTGGTGTCCATGGATAACGCCGACGCCAAGCGGCTGGTCGACTTCGCCGCCGGGCTGGCCTTTGCGCTGCGCGGCTCGTTCGACAAGGTGGCCACCAAGGTCTTCCTGCTGTCGCCGGCCGACATCGACGTTTCCGCCGAGGAACGTAGACGCATCGCCGAGGCCGGCTTCTACGCCTATCAACAATAGGGCTCACCAGCCAGAACACCGTCGCCAGACCCGAGAGGTAGGCTGACGGCGTCACGCTGGCGCTCGTCCCTGAGCTCACCCTGCTTGGCGGTATCTAATGTCACACATCTGCCTGGAGTGAGGTCGGGACAGTTGGCGCTCTTCTTCGAGATCCTGGGATTCGCGCTGTTCGTCTTCTGGCTGCTGCTGATCGCGCGGGTGGTGGTCGAGTTCATCCGCTCGTTTTCCCGCGACTGGCATCCCAAGGGTGTGACCGTTGTGATCCTCGAGATCATCATGACCTTGACCGATCCGCCGGTGAAACTTCTGCGACGACTCATTCCGCAGCTCACGATAGGGGCGGTGCGCTTCGATCTGTCGATCATGGTGCTGCTGCTCGTCGCGTTCATCGGGATGCAGCTTGCATTCGGCGCGGCAGCCTGAGAAGCGGTTGGGCGACCCCGATTTGGCGATCGCCGCGATCGTCGGTGATGGTTTGCCGGGGGTCGATAATTCGACCCACAGAAGAGTCCGGCGCAACCCGAGTCATTGAAATTCGCTCTTAATTATCAGCCTCTCCTGCAACCGCCGGGTCTGGTGTGACAGGATGGACGCCAGTTACGTTCCAGTAAGGCTCTACACTTTGAGATCGGTTGACGGTCCAAGACTCCAAGGGGGCAGACAATGCCGCTCACACCAGCCGACGTCCATAATGTCGCGTTCAGCAAGCCGCCCATCGGCAAGCGTGGCTACAACGAGGACGAGGTCGACGCATTTCTCGATCTGGTTGAGAACGAGCTGACCCGGCTGATCGAGGAGAATGCCGATCTTCGTCAGCGCGTCGCCGAACTGGATCAGGAGCTGGCCTCCGCCCACGCCGGCGGCGGCAGCGTGGTGCAGCCGACGCAGACCATCCCGGTCTACGAGCCAGAGCCAGAGCCAGTGGCTGCGCCTCAGCCCGTGTACGAGGCGCCTCCGCAGGCTGCACCGGTGGTCAGCGAGGAAAGCCACATCAAGGCCGCCAAGGTGCTCAGCCTGGCCCAGGACACCGCGGACCGGTTGACCGGCACCGCCAAGGCCGACTCCGACAAGCTGCTCGCCGATGCCCGCGCCCAAGCCGACGCCATGGTCAGCGAGGCCCGGCAGACGGCAGAGGCGACGGTGGCCGAGGCCCGTCAGCGCGCCGACGCCATGCTGGCCGATGCCCAGACCCGGTCGGAGTCCCAGCTGCGCCAGGCCCAGGAGAAGGCCGACGCCCTTCAAGCGGACGCCGAGCGCAAGCATTCCGAGATCATGGGCACCATCAACCAGCAGCGCACCGTGCTGGAAGGCAGGCTTGAACAACTGCGGACATTCGAGCGTGAATACCGCACCCGGCTCAAGACCTACCTGGAATCGCAGCTCGAAGAGCTCGGCCAGCGCGGTTCGGCTGCACCGGTCGATTCGAGTGCCAACAACGACGGCGGCGGCTTCAATCAGTTCAATCGGGGCAACAACTAGCTCGTAGCTGCCTGAAACGCCGCTTCTACCACCTAGGGTTGGTCAATGCTGATCGTTGCGCTCGTGCTCGCCGTCATCGGCCTCGCGGCCCTGGTGACCGCCGTCGTCACCAGTAATGAGCTCATTGCCTGGGTGTGCATCGCCGCCAGCGTGATCGGCGTGGTGCTGCTCATCGTCGACGCGCTGCGCGAACGGTCAGGGCGTGACTCCGGCGGAGAAGCAGCCGTGGAACACGAGGAAGCCGAACCCGAGATCGCCGAGGACTATCCGGAAGAAGCCCCGGTGGCCGAGGAGGCCGAAGCCGAGAGTGATGCCGAAACCACCGCGGTGGAACAGCATGACGAGGACAGCAACAAACGTTAAACCGTTGGCGTAGCCAGCAATTCACGCACCTCGTCGTCGGTGACTTGGTGAAAGTCCTCGAACACCTCGCCAACCGCCTCGAATCCCGGCGGCATCGTCGCGCACACCACGTCATCGGCTTCCTCGGCGAGCTGCCTGCACGCCGACGCTGGTCCCACCGGCACCGCCACCACGACCTTGGCCGGGTTGGCGGCCCGCACCGCGCGCACCGCTGCGAGCATGCTGGCACCGGTGGCGATCCCGTCGTCGACG
>DATARY010000002.1:0-3610 GCA_036263935.1 Mycobacterium sp. | reverse complement strand
GAGGAGCCCGGCTCGTTGAACGCGATGTGCCCGTCGGTGCCGATCCCGAGGATCTGCAGATCGACGCCGCCCGCACCGCGGATGGCGTCCTCGTACGCCGCGCATGCGGCCGGGATGTCGGTGGCCAGTCCATCGGGGCCGTTGACCGTACCGGGAGCGAAATCGACCCGGGAGACGAACACGGTGTCGATGACGTTCCAATAGCGCTGCGGGTGATCGGCGGGCAGGCCGACGTATTCGTCCAGGGTGAAGCCGCGAGCCTGCTTGAATGAGATCAGCCCGGCGTCATAGCGAGACGCTAACTTGTCGTAGATCGGCATCGGCGACGATCCGGTGGCGAGGCCCAGCACCGCGGGCGGTTTGCGGGTGAGCAGCGCGCCGATCGCGTCAGCGGCGACGACGCCAATCTCGTTGGCGTCCTGCAGGATGACGACTTCCATCTACTTGTTCGCGATGAAAAGGCTTGCACCGGAAGCGATATCCGCGCCCGCGGTGACGGCGTCGGACGGAATGACGTTCCCGGGTTCACGTTCGTCCATGATCACCACGGGAACAATCGGATTGAGTCCTTTTGCCTCGACCGACGGGACGTCGTAGGTGATGACGACCTGACCCGCCGTGACGTCGTCGCCCTGGCTGACATGGGTGGTGAAGCCCTCGCCTTTGAGCTGGACGGTGTCTAGCCCCAGGTGAACCAGAACGCCCATGTTGTCCGGGGTCATGACGATGTAGGCGTGCGGCATCAACTTCAGCATCTTCCCGCTGACCGGAGCGACCGCGTCGATCACCGCGCGGGGCGGATCGACCGCGGCACCGTATCCGACCATGCCCCGGGAGAACACGGGATCGGGGACCTCGGCGAGCGGCACCGCGCGTCCCTCGATCGGTGAGCGAACCGGCGTTGTGGGCACGCTCCAACAATACGAGGTTATCGTCTAGGCTTCACCGGCATGACTGACGCGACGAAATCGCAAGGGAACCAAGGAAGATCAGGGCTGCGCATTCCCGGCTTCGCACAATTGCAGCGGCTGGGCAAGAGCCTGATGCTGCCGATCGCGGTGCTGCCGGCGGCCGGAATCCTGCTCCGACTGGGCCAGGATGACCTGCTGGGCCGGATCCATGCTCCCGTCATCGGGCCGTTCTTCAAGGCGATGAGCGCCGCGGGCGACGCGCTCTTCACCAACCTTGCCCTGCTGTTCGCCGTCGGCGTCGCCATCGGATTCGCCAGAAAGGCGGACGGCTCGACCGCGCTTGCCGCCGTGGTGGGCTACCTGGTGGTGCAGGCGGTGTTCAAGACCATGTCGCCGGTCGTGCTAGCCGGCGAGGTCGACAAGGCAGGCGACCAAGCCCAGATCAACTACAGCGTGTTTGCGGGAATCGTGGTCGGTCTGGTCACGGCGTGGCTCTTCGACCGCTACCACACCATCCAACTGCCCTCCTACCTCGGATTCTTCGGGGGAAGGCGGTTCGTGCCAATCGTGGTGTCATTGGCCTGCCTGTTCATCGCGTTCGCAATGAGCTACTTCTATCCGATCTTCGATGCGGGGCTTACGGGCCTGGGCAGGTTCATCGGCGGAAGCGGAGCGTTCGGCGCTTTTGTTTATGGCTTCGCCAACCGCATGCTGATTCCATTCGGCCTGCACCACATCCCGAACTCGTATGTCTGGTTCCTCTACGGCGACTATCAGACCCCCGACGGCCATACCGTCACCGGTGAGCTCACCCGGTTCGCCGCCGGCGATCCGACGGCCGGAATCCTGACGTCGGGGTTCTATCCGATCCTGATGTTCGGGCTGCCCGCGGCCGCTCTCGCAATGGTCCATGTGGCGAACAAGAGACAGCGGAAGGTCGCGGTCGGCATTTTGTCGGCCGCGGCGCTGACCGCATTCCTGACCGGGGTGACCGAGCCGCTGGAATTCGCGTTCATGTTCGTGGCGTTCCCGCTGTACCTCATCCATGCGGTGCTCACGGGAGTGTCCCTGGCCATCGCGTACCTGCTCGATATCCACCTGGGATTCTCGTTCTCCGCGGGGCTGGCCGACCTGCTCCTGTATGGCACCGCACCGGCGGCGAAGAACATCCCACTACTCATCGGCATGGGTGCGGTGTTCTTCGTCGTCTACTACCTGCTGTTCCGGTTCGCGATCATCAAGTGGAACCTGCGAACACCGGGCCGCGAGCCCGAACCCGAATTCGAGGCAGAGGAAGCAGCAAACCTCGGCGAGGCGGATGCCGTCCCTGCGGTGCAGGCCGGTGGATCCGGCGCGGCAACGATGACCGCACCCGCCGCGGTCGACAGCAAGGCCGAGCACGTCATCGCGGCCTTCGGCGGCCGGGAAAACCTGATGAATGTCGATGCCTGCATCACGCGTCTGCGCGTGGAGGTCGCCGACAAGGCCAAGGTTGATCAGGCTGGTTTGAAAAGCCTCGGGGCCGCGGGTGTCATTGAGGTAGGCAACAGCGTCCAAGTGGTCTTCGGGACGGATGCCGAGGCCTTGAAGAACGACATCATCGAGATCCTGTAGGAGAACGCGCAATGTCCACCTGGCTCATCAGCGGTTGCTCAACCGGACTCGGCCGCGCCCTCGCCGAAGCCGTCATCGGCGCCGGCCACAACGCCGTCGTCACCGCACGCGATGTCACCAGGGTCGCCGACCTGGCCGACACAACGCCTGATCGCGTACTCGCGGTCGCGCTGGACGTCACCAATCCCGACCAAGTCACCTCCGCCGTAGGCCAGGCCCAAGAACGGTTCGGCGGCGTCGACGTGCTCGTCAACAATGCCGGCTACGGATACCGCGCCGCCGTCGAAGAAGGCGACGACGCCGATATCCGCACCCTGTTCGAAACGCACTTCTTCGGCACCGTCGCGATGATCAAGGCCGTCCTGCCCGGCATGCGGGCCCGTCGCACCGGCGCGATCGTGAACGTCTCCTCGATCGGCGCTCAGCTGACCCCGGTGGGATCGGGGTACTACGCCGCGGCGAAAGCCGCCATCGAAGGTCTCAGCGGAGCGCTTCGCGGCGAGCTTGCGCCCCTTGGCATCTCGGTCACCATCGTTGAGCCTGGCGCATTCCGCACCGACTTCGCCGGACGCTCGCTCACCCAGTCGGCCACGGCCATCGACGACTACGCGGCCACCGCCGGGCAACGCCGTATCGAGAACGACACCATGGACGGCAACCAGGCCGGTGACCCTGCCAAGGCCGCCACCGCGATCATTGCGGCCGTCGAATCGAACGAGCCCCCTGCATTCCTGCTCCTCGGTCCCGACGCCCTCGCCGCCTACCGCTATGTCGCGGAAGCCCGAGCCAACGAGATCGCGAAATGGGAACAACTCACCGCCAGCACGAACTTCGACTCCTGACGCCAGAAGGAGAAGCTGCTGTCGCGAACCGGAACCGACGGCCATCGATCATCGGCGTTAATCCAACTCTGTATCGCAAATCCGAGCGTTGGTCCCCAGCAAGCGTTAATGTCTTGTCGTCGCAACCAACTGCAGGAAGGCGACCATGAGCGGCTATCGGACGGTGATCGTCGGGACCGACGGCTCGGCCTCGTCGTTGCGTGCGGTCGACCGAGCAGGGGCGTTCGCAGCCAACGAAAACGC
>DATARY010000239.1:0-20819 GCA_036263935.1 Mycobacterium sp. | reverse complement strand
GCGTTTCCCACGTTGACGTGCAGTTTTTTGGACGATATAGTTCAGTTTCCGACAGATAGGACGCATCATGAGGTCAGGCCGATTGGCTCGACGCATCGCCGCCGCCGCCGGCGGGACCGCGATCATCTCCATGGGCTTGCTGACAGCCTGTGGCCAGGGCGGGAAGGCGCCGCAGACGACGACGCCCGCGACCACCACGGCGACGACCAGCGCCACCACCACGTCCGCACCGACCGTGGCGCCGACGCAAAAGTCCATCAACCCGACCGGTGGCAACCTGTTCACCCCGCCAGTGAAGGCAACGCCGGCGCCGACGGCCACACCCGGCGACCACTAAGAAAGCAGGCGCGCGTCGCCGTCAGTGCACCGACGCACCGGCGGCGGCGAACGACGCTACGTGGCCGATGGCCATGTTCAGCGCCGACTGCATCAGTCGCGGATCGCGTCCGGTCTGCGACAGCAGATAGCCGCCCTCGACGGCCGCAAGCAGCCCCGTCGCAAGCGCTTTCGAATCGACGTCATCCGTCAGCACGCCGTTGTCGCGCATTCGCTCAACCGCCTGGGCCAGCAGCGCGCGCCATTCGGCGAAGTGCTCGGCCAGCGACGCTCGCGCCTTGTCATCGTTGTCCGACAATTCCGCTGCGAGAGAACCGAGTTCGCAACCCCAGAGCCCCCGCCGCAACGCACAGCGTTGCACCATCGCGTCTCGCCAGTGGTAGAGCCCGCGAAACGAATCCACCTTCTCGAGCCGCAGGCGCTGCCACGACAGGATCTCGTCTGCGCGCATCGTGATGACGTCGTACACGAGCTCCGACTTATCGTCGAAGTGTTGGTAGAACTGCGATTTGCTCGTCGCACTGGCGGCCAGCACGTCGTCGACGGTCGTCGCCGCCACGCCCTGGACGTGCATCAGTTCCGCGGCGGCGAGCAGGATTCGGTTGCGGGTCGCCTCGCCTCGTGAGGTCAATTTGGGCCGCGTCACGCGGTTGGATTGCGGCGGCACAGATTAACTGTAACGCCACCACTACCCCGCTGGACGCCGCCGCCCAACACGGTCGCGAGGTCCGGTCCGCCCTGGAGGAGGTGAGCAGCGAGGTGCTTGGCGGCGATGAGTTCCGGCGATTCACTGGGTCTATTCATGAGACAACTCCGAAGCTCCGAAGGAGGTATCGCGATGGACATGCCGCCGGTCGTTTCACCGCAGGAGTGGGAGGCCGCCCGCGAAAATCTGCTGGTCAAGGAGAAGGAGCTCACCCGCGCACGCGACGCGATGGCCGCTTCGCGCCGCAGGATGCCGAGGATGGCCGTCTCGAACGACTACCGTTTCGACGGACCCGACGGTGCGGCGAGCCTGCTGGACTTGTTCGACGGTCGCCGTCAGCTGATCGTTTATCGCTTCTTCTTCCAGCCCGACGTCGACGGATGGCCCGAAAAAGGCTGCTCGGGCTGCTCGATGCTCGCCGACCAGGTCGGCCACCTCGCCCACCTCAACGCGCGCGATGCCACGCTCGTGTTCGTGTCCCGTGCGCCCCAGCCGGGCATCGCCCGGCTGAAGGAGCGCATGGGCTGGGACATCCCGTGGTACACCCTCACCGATTCCTTCGACGCCGACTTCGGCGTCGACGAATGGCACGGCACCAACGTATTCCTGCGCGTCGGCGACGACATCTTCCGCACCTACTTCGTCACCGCCCGCGGCGACGAGGCGATGGGTGGCACCTGGGCCTACCTCGACATCACCGCCCTCGGCCGTCAGGAGGAGTGGGAGGACTCGCCGGAGGGCTACCCGCAGACACCGCCGTACCAATGGTGGCGCCGGCACCACGAATACGACTCGTCAGCGCGGTGACCCCTCCCGCCAGAACGGTCGAGTGATCAGGACGTAGAGCACCAGCACCGCCATCGGCGCCACAAGCGGCGCCCAGGGCAGCTGCACCGGAATCGACGTCGCGGCCAGGCCCGCAGCGGTAAACGCCGTCGCGCCAACGACTGTCGGCGTCGCCAGGGTGCCGGTGTGCCGCAGGACGAGGTATGCCACGGCGGACAGGCCCGACAGCGCCGTCACCGCGGGCGCCGCGTTCGCGAGGACGATGACGGCTACCGTCAAGAGCACGGCAAGTGTCGCCGCGGGACGAATTGCGTTGCCGATCAACACCGCAACCGCGGCAAGCGCGGCCACGGTCAACGCGGATCCGTCGGCCTGGACCGCCGCGGCGGCCACCATCACGAGCCCGAAGGCCGACGATACGGAATGGGACAGCAGCTGCGAGGTCTTGGTCATGATCGCGGCCTCAGCACTCGTCGTCGATGATCCGGGACCAAATGCATCGCCTGATCCAGCGTGGCGTCTTCGCGCCACGACACCACATCGACTCCGATCGTTCCCATGTCGCGATACATGAATGACCGCTGCAACGACCACATCCGGGTGACCAGCTGGTCACACTCCTCCTCGAACGGGGCACCCTCGAGAACGTCGACCGCGACGACGGTGTGGCCGCGCTTACGCAGATCGATGAGCGCCAGCGCGAATTCGGTGTCGAGCATGGTGGAGAATGCGACGACGATCGCGCCCGGGGGAACCGCCGCGCGCGGTGCCAAGGTCCCCGGTGTGGTTTCGAAGTCTTCGCCCGCGGTGAGCACGGTGTCCAGCACCCGATAGAACTGGCGCCGCCCGATATCGGCGCCGAGCCACCGGGGTCGGCGACCTCCGAGCGCGACGATGCCGGCCCGATCACCACTTCGCAGCGCGCTCTGCACCACTTGAACCGCGCCACGCACCGTTCGATCGGTCGCTTCCGTCGCGGGTCCGGGCGGCTGCGGATATCCGTCTATCAGCACCACCACGTCCACGGCGCGGTCGGTCAACCGTTCGGTCACATGCAGGCTGCCGCGGCGCGCACTCACCGGCCAATTCACAGTGCGGAGCTGGTCACCGGCCACGTACCGGCGGACGTCGGCGTACTCGACGCCCGGTCCGATGAACCGCGTGAGGTGTGTGCCCAGCCGATCGAGGAGCTCCGTCCGCGGGATCGCCGTCGACTGCGGCGGAGCCAACGGAAACACGAAAACATCGGCGGCGTCGACGACTCCCGTTCCCTCCAGCAACCCTCCGCGGGCCGCGACTGTCACCGCGGCACGGATCGGGTATCGACCCCACCGATCCGCCACCACCTCAATGGTTTGTCGTTGGCGGGCAGCCTCTTCGACGATCTCCAGCCGCATACCCTCGACGACCTCGACGCGCAGTCCAACCGCCGCGTCGTCGGATTCCGCGACGACCCGCACGCTCACCTGCGACTTCTCCGATTCGAAGCAACGCGTCGATCCTGGGTCTGCCTGAACCTGTACCGCCGGGGGCGGCCGCTGCCAGCCGACCGAGCACAGCACACCGACCAGGGGAGCGGCGAAAGCGACGAGTTGCCAATAGGATCCGATCACCGCCACGGCCAGGGCCACCACGCCGCATGTGACCAGAGCGAGTGTCAGACGTGAAGGCCGCCAGCGTAATTCGGCTTCGGTGCTGCGAGTCTCGATCACGCCGCGTCAGCCTTGGGTCCGGGGCACCGGCAGCCGGCGCAAGAGTTCCCCCACCACATCGGACCCCTGCACCCGCCGCACCCACATCTCGGGCCGCAGACTGATCCGGTGCGCCATGGTCGGTACCGCCAGTGACTTGATGTCCTCGGGTATTACGTAGTCCCTGCCGAGCAGGAGCGCTCGCGCGCGGGCGAGTTGTACCAGGTCCAGTTCGGCCCGTGGGCTGGCGCCGACGGCGAGCTGCGGATGCTGGCGGGTGGCTGTCGCCAGTGACACCACATAGCGAAGGACGTCGTCGTGGACGGTCACCTCTTCCACCGATTCCCGCATTGCGATCAAGTCGTGCGCGTCGACGACCTGATTCACCGTCGGCTTGGCTGAACCACGTTCGAGCCGGCGGCGCAGCATCGACGTCTCCTCTTGCCCAGCCAGGTAGCCCAATTCAAGTCTGATCGCGAAGCGGTCAAGCTGTGCCTCGGGTAGCGGATAGGTGCCCTCGTACTCGATCGGGTTGTCCGTTGCCAACACGACGAACGGCATCGGCAACCTGTGTGTGACGCCATCGATGCTCACCTGACCTTCGGCCATCGCTTCCAGCAGCGCCGCCTGGGTCTTGGGCGGCGTCCGGTTGATCTCGTCGGCGAGCAACAGGTTTGTGAAGATCGGTCCCGCGCGGAATTCGAAACGGCCCGACTGCATGTCGTACACCGTGCAGCCGAGCAGGTCGGCGGGCAACAGATCCGGCGTGAACTGCACACGCTTGAACTCGAGGCCGAGTGCTGCCGCGAACGAGCGTGCGATCAAGGTCTTGCCAAGGCCCGGCAGATCTTCGATCAGCACGTGTCCTCCGGCGAGCACGGTGATGAGGATGAGGGCCAGCGCCCCGCGCTTGCCGACCACCACCCGTCCAATCTCGTCGAGTACTTCCTCGCAATGCGCGGTTGTCGTCGCGGCCGACATCGTCATACCTGCTCCAACCTTTGCAATATCTCGTCGAGCGCTTCTCGGCCGGGAGCGGGTTCGTCGCCGCCGGATCGTGACACGTTCTGGGGGTCGACCCACGACCACAGTTCGGCACCGAAGAGCATGCGGCCGGTGGCCTGAAACGCGGTCCTGTCTTTGGATTGCTTCTGGCCGGTGGCCATTTCGAATTGTCTGGCGAGCATGGGTCGCAGGTGCCGGTCCCAGTCCCGACGTGTGGCCTCCGACCGGCTGATCAGCGTCTCGGTGCGAGACCGCCAGCGGCGCAACGCCTCTGCCGGATCGTTGGCGGGCGCGTCCTCCGCCGCGGGTTGGTGTTCGCGCATCAGAAACCACCGCAACGTCAACAGCACCAGGCCGACCATCACCCCTACCACCACCAGGATCAGTTCTCGATCCACCACCGCGATCGCGGCCAGCTCGACCAGGGCGACGATTAAAATCCCGGCGGCAACAAGCCTTTTCATACGGCACTTCTCAGTTCCGTGAGAACCAGCCGCAGCACCTGCAGGGCGACGTCGCGGTGTCCCTCGTTCATCACATGCGGACTGAACCGTGCCTCCTCGAACAGCTCGACCAGCTGCGTGGCGCTGTCCGTCGCCAGCGCATGGTGCTCGACAGCTCGGGCCAGCACTTCGGTCGGGGTGTCGTAATCCTGGGGAACCGCGCCCGGCACGTGCATCAGCTCGCGTTCCATCGCCGTGTAGCACGCGATGATCGCCTCGCGCGGTTCGCGGCTGAGGTCGCCGATCTCGGCCAGCCCGAGTTCCGCCGCCCGGGCCAGCGATTCCGCCGGGGCCGGAGCAACGGACAAGTCCGACGCATTGCCTGCGTGCGCGTGGGGCTTGGCGGCACGCGCCTGCCGTCGTGAGGCGATGACCGTGCCAACGACGACGAGCACCAGCAGGACCACCATCGGTGGGACGAGATAGCCGACCACGTTCGGGCCTGAATCAGTTGGCTCGTTTGGCCGCGGTTGGTCCGTCGCACGGTTGCGCGGCGCCTGCGTCTGCTCGGACACGGCGGCCGGTCCGGAACTCGGTTGATCAGTCGGGGGCGCCGGCCCGACCACCCGCGTCAGCAGCATGATGGCGAACAGCCACGCGACGATCAGCCCCAACGCGATCAATACGAACCGCCATGACGGCCGCCCGATCGTGCCCGATCCTTCAGGGCCGCGAGCACGTCGCGGCGGTTTGGCGCGACGGTCGCGCATCCTGGCAACGATCGCGATACCCATGATCACAACGGTGCCGCTGAGCAGTGCGACGTCGATGAGCAGCGCTGCCGTGCTGTTGTGCGGCCGCTCGCGGGCCACTTCGCGTTCGACGCCAGGCAGGTAGCCACGCAGCGCAAACGCAGCGACGACCAAGAGCGCGACCACCGCGATCGCGCGCCGTGTCGACTTATCGATACCGGTCATCGGCACACCACTACGCTCATCCTGGCACCGGGAGCCCGGACAGAACACAGAATCAGGGCCTACGGTCGATACCGTGCCCACCACACTTCAAGACGCCAAAGTCGCGCCGGCCCTCGACCGGATGTACGCCACCGCCAAGGAGCAGATGGCCTCGCTCGGGGAAAGGGGCGATGACTTCGCCCGCCTGGCCAAGGCGAGCGCTCAGGAACGCGCCGACGCATTCAGCGACCTGTACCTGCCGATCACCCCGGAGGCCGGCCGGCTGCTCTACTCGCTGGTCCGGGCGACACGACCGAGCACGATCGTCGAGTTCGGGATGTCCTTGGGTATCTCCGCCATCCATCTCGCGGCCGCGGTGCGGGACAACGGCACCGGTCGGGTTGTCACCACCGAACTCAGCGCCGCCAAGGTCGCCGCGGCCAAGAAGACCTTCGCCGAGACGGGGCTGGACGACCTCATCACGGTGCTGGAAGGAGACGCGCTCACCACGCTGACAGGTCTCGACGGTCCGGTCGAGATCGTGCTGCTCGACGGCTGGAAGGAGCTGTACCTGCCGGTGCTCAAGCTCCTCGAACCGCACCTGACCGAGGGGGCGCTGTTGGTCGCCGACAACACCTCGATGGACGACACCAAGCCCTACGTCGACTATGTACGCGATCCAGGCAATGGCTACGTGAGCGTGAGCTTCCCCGCGCGCGACAGCGACAGCATGGAGATCAGCTGCCGAGCCGTCACGTAAGCGTGTCATGAGTGGGGCGATGGCCTTCCTACCGACCCGCCGACTTCAGTTGCGCCTTGGCTTCTTTCATCGCCGCAGCGGCATCACGGCTCGCCTGCTTGGCCTTGTCGTACGCGTCCTCGGCGGCGGCCAATCCGCGTTCGGCATCCTGCAGTCTTCGACGGGCATCGTCGTGCCTCAGCCGGGCGGTGGCCAGATCGGACTGCAGTTCGGCCATCGCCGCGTCGGCGTCCACCTTGACCCGCTCAGCGGCCGCCACCGCGGCGCGGGCCTGCTCTCGTTGCCGACGCGCGACGTCGTCCTTGTCGTCGCGTTGCTCCTGCGGGACCGGCTTCTGCTGCACGGGCTCCTTCTTCGCCTTGCCGCGGGCGGCGGTGAAAACCATTGACGTGTCGCCGAGCTCGCCAAAGCCCGACCACCGCTCGGCCTTCGTCAACCGGCCCAGGCGCGCGGCCACATCGGGGTCGGCGATCGCGGCCTGCAGGGTGCTCGTCACGTCGTCGCGCAGTGCCGCGGACGGATCCGCCACGTCCGCCTCCGCGAATCCGGTGCGGGTGAGTTCGTCGACGAGTCGCCGCTGCCCCGACGAGAGCTCCCGGATGCGTTCGCCGTCCATCGCGGCGTGCGCCTCGCGGAGTTGGTCGCCGAGGTCGGCGAGGCGGCGTTTGGCGTCGGCGTTCCTCAGGGCGAGCAGGTTGACGATCCAGGCCGCCGTGGTTGGCTTGCGGGCCGCAGAGATCCGCCTGGCGGCGTCAGCGTCGCCGCGCTTCTTGGCCGCGGTGGCGAGCTCGGAGCGCAACGCGGTGAACTCCTCGGGCTTCGCGCCATAGAGGTCGTCGAGTACGTGGTCGGCCATGCGGCCCATGATCCCGCGCCCGCGCTTCCGGCGCTGCGCGCGTCCTCGCCCGCCGTTCCGACTGAAGACGCGCGAACAAGCGCGCACTCGGCGACGATGTGGACTGTGGACACCGGCGTAAAGACGCTTCGCCCTGGAATCGTTGTTGCCGCGCTCGGTGTGGTCTTCGGCGACATCGGAACCAGCCCCATCTACACCGTTCAGACGGTCTTCAACCCCGGCGACCCGCATCCCGTGCCGGTCTCGACGGCCCACGTGTACGGCGTGGTGTCGTTGATCTTCTGGTCGGTGATGATCATCGTCACGTTGACCTATGTCACGCTGGTGATGAGCGCCGACAACAACGGCGAAGGCGGCATCATGGCGCTGATCGCGCTGGTTCGGCGGTGGACGCCCCCGCGCGGCCGGCGCACCGCGCTGATGCTGTCTGTGTTGGGCGTCTTCGGTGCTGCGCTGTTCTTCGGCGACAGCATGATCACGCCCGCGATCTCCGTGCTGTCAGCCGTTGAGGGCCTCAAGGTCATCGACCCGGGCTTCGAAGGCTGGATCGTGCCGCTCACCGCGGTGATCATTGTGGTGCTGTTCTCAGTCCAACGTCGGGGAACGTCGGCTGTCGGGCACCTCTTCGGGCCGGTCATGATCGCGTGGTTCACGGCGATCGGCGCCTGCGGCGTGCGCGGGATCGTCGACAACCCGGACATCCTGCGGGCGCTTTCGCCGACCTACGCCCTGTCGTTCATGA
This sequence comes from Mycobacterium sp., assembly GCA_036263935.1. Lineage (GTDB taxonomy): Bacteria > Actinomycetota > Actinomycetes > Mycobacteriales > Mycobacteriaceae > Mycobacterium. The sequence continues at coordinate 12,538 of DATARY010000239.1, read as the reverse complement.
TTGGGCACTTCAACTACGCCTTCTTCGCGCTTGCCGCCGTCGTGCTCGCGGTGACCGGCGCCGAGGCGCTGTATGCCGACATGGGACACTTCGGGCGACGGCCGATAACGCTCGGATGGCTGTTTCTCGTCCTTCCGGCGTGCACGCTGAGTTATTTCGGTCAGGGCGCGCTCGTGCTCCGCGACGAGAGGGCAGTCGCTGCGCCGTTCTTCCTCCTCACCCCTGAGTGGGCGCGAATTCCCATGGTGCTCTTGGCAACGGCGGCCACCGTGATCGCGTCTCAAGCGGTGATCACCGGTTCGTTCTCGGTGGCATATCAGGCGGCGCAGCTCGGCTATCTACCGCGGCTGCGAATCGAGCACACCTCCCCGTCGACGATGGGCCAGATCTATGTGCCGTGGATCAACGGTGTGCTGATGGTGTGCGTGCTGACCCTGGTGTTCGCGTTCCGCAGCTCCGAGGCTCTGGCGTATGCGTTCGGCATGGCAGTGACCGGAACGATCACCATCACCACGCTGCTCTTCTTCTACTACGCCCACAGCCGATGGAGCTGGCCGCTGTGGCTGGTACTGATCGGCGGCGGCTCGCTGCTTACGGTGGATCTGATGTTTCTCGCCGCCAACCTCACCAAGCTGGTGCACGGCGCATGGCTGCCGTTGCTGATCGCTATCGTCACGTTCACCGTGATGACCACCTGGAAGCGCGGCCGCAGCATCGTCACCCAGGCGCGGGAGAAGGCGGAGGGGTCGCTGCGTGAATTCGTCGACCAGCTCCCCGATCGCGAACCGCCGGTGACGCGCAGGCGCGGCACGGCAGTGTTCCTCAATCGCGGCAACCGCACCGCGCCCCTGGCGATGCGCGCCAACGTCGAGCACAACCACGTGCTGGCCACGCACGTGGTCATCATGTCGATCGAGACCGCGCCGGTGCCGCGGGTAGCAGATTCCGAGCGAGTGAAGGTCGACGCGCTCGGCTACGGGAGGGACGGAATCGTCCACGTCGCAGCGCAGTTCGGGTTCATGGAACAGCCGAATGTTCCGGACGCCCTGCGCCTTCTCGACCCTGCACAGACTGAAGGCCCCATCGACGTCGACAACGCGTCGTACTTTCTGTCGAAGCTCGAACTGTGCGCGGGTTCCGCGCCGACGATGCCGGAGTGGCGCAAGCGTCTGTTCATCGCGACGTCCTACATCACAGCCGATGCCGCCGGGTACTTCGGGCTGCCCCTCGACCGGACGGTGATCATCGGCTCACGGATCGAGATCTGAGGCGGGCTACAGAGTAGCCCAGAAGCGGGTGAGCGCCTCCGCTCCGCGCGCCGGATCCTGCACCATCCACCAGTGGCCCAGCCCGTCGAGCAGCTCGGTTCGTGCTCCTGCCCGGTCGGCCGCACGGCGACGCGTTTCTTCACTTCCGATATAGGGGTCGTCGGTTGCCAGCAGTGACAATCCCGGCCGCCCCGAGGCGACCTCGAGTGCCCGCCCGGCCTGGGCCATCGCGGGTTGGGCCGCCGAGCGGTACAGGCTCAGGATCGCCCGGCCCATCTCGGGACCCTGCGCCGCGGCTAGCGACGTCGCGATGTCCCCTGGTATGCCGAGTTCGACCATCCGGGCCGCGCGATCCTCAAGTGTTCCCCCGATCATGGTGTTGACGAGTTCCTCGCCGTCGCCCGGTGTCTGCCAGACCTGGGCGAGGTCGTGCCACACATAGTCCGCGTCGAACAGTCCGACGCCGTCGCTCGCCCAGCTGCGCACCAGTTCTGGACGATGCATCACGACGTTCATCACGTGGGCACCGCCCCAGTCGTGGCCGACCAGGTCGACCGGTTCGTCGATCGCCGGCAATTCATCCTCGAGCCAGTCGCGATACGCGAGGTACGTCGCCGGGAAGCCGCCGGGCAGCGGGGCACCGAATCACGGCGGTGACAACGTCACCACGTCGTCGCGTCCAAGGGCCGCAATCAGCGGCCCCCAGATCGCCTCGGTCTCCGGGTTGCCGTGTACAAGAACCAACGTCATACACGCCATCCTGGCATCGGTCACGCGCCGCGTGTCGCGGGGCTAGGTGCGACGTGGCGGCCGCGGGTCATTCGGGTTGTCGGGGTCGGGGTCGCCGAACCAGCGGGAGGGGGTGTGTTGGCCGTATTCGTCATGCCAGTCCCACCATTCGTACGGCGGGGTCTGTGGGTAGCCCTCTGGCGAGTCCTCCCAACCCTCCTGCCGCCCAAGGGCGGTCATGTCGAGGTAACTCCACGTGTTTCCCATCGCCTCATCGCCCCGGCCATTGATGAAGTAGGTGCGGTAAACCCGGTCGCCATCGTGGACAAACGCGTTGTGACCGTGCCACTCGTCCACACCGAAGTCCTTGTCGAAACCGTCGGTGATGGTGTACCAGGGAACCCGCTGCCAGCCCATCCGCGCCTTTACCCGCACGATGTCGGGCTGAGGTGCGCGCGAGGCGAACACCAGCACGGTTTCGCGGGCGTTCAGGTGGGCGAGGTCGCCGACGTGGTCGGCCATCATGGAGCAGCCGATGCAGGCGTGCTCGGGCCAGCCGTGTACGCCAGGCTCGAAGAACGCGCGGTAGATGATCAGCTGACGACGGCCCTGGAAGAGGTCGAGCAGGCTCACCTTGCCATCGGGCCCGTCGAACACGTATTTCTTCTCCACGGCCACCCATGGCATCCGCCGACGCTGGGCGGCCAGCGCGTCACGGGCTCGCATCACCTCCTTTTCCTTCACGAGCAGTTGCTGACGCGCGGCGTCCCATTCCTGCGCCGATACGATCTGTGGTGTTGTCATCGCAATCTCCGATTTCTGCTCTGCGCAACGGTTTTGATGTGCTAAGTCAACGGCGACAGGCCGGCCGAGGTGAGCATGTACGCGCGATCGGACCGCGCGCCCATGGCGATCTCCAGCACCGACTTACCGACTTGATCCGCGGTGAGCGCCGGTCCGCGGCTGCTCAAGAAGGTCTCGGCGTCAAGGCCTTCGCGTTCGGCATACGCCGCCACCGCCTTGGCGCCCAGGTCGGTTGCGGGCGTCAACTGCGGGAGCACGGACACGAAGTTGATCCCGAGCCCGGCGCGCTCCGACTCAATCGCGGCGTAGTTCGCGATGAACCTGACGGTCGCGTTGGCCCCCGCGTAGCCGCCGCTCAGAGGCGAGCCGTTGATTGCGGCGCCACTCGAGAAGGCGATCACCGAGCTGCCCGGCGCCAGCGGGCGCTTCAGCGCATGCCGGATCCAGTGGAACGCCTGCGCGACGTCGACGTGCCAGTTCTGGCTGAAGCTCTCCCAGGTCTGCTCCTGCAGCGGGGTCATCCGCGGGGCGGCTCCCGCGCACAGGACGAGTGTGCGCGGCTGATATTCGTCGATCAGCCTGGTGGCCGCCGCCGGGTCGGCGGCATCGGCGGTGACTGGGGCAAAGTCGTCGCCCAGCACGTCGCGCACGTGATCGAGATCCGCACTCGTGCGCGCGACGCCGACGACGTGTGCGCCCGCTGCCGACAGCGCTGCGGCGACGCCGCGACCAAAGCCGCGGCTGGCCCCTGTGACGATCGCCGTCGAACCGGCGAGGCTCTCTAATGATTGTGTTGTTTCGTTCATACCCATTGAGATACGTCGCGCCGTCGCTATTCATCGGCCGACGCCGATGAATTCCGCCCGCCACGTGTATCTCTACATATGTAACGGGTTTGGTCTCGACCGAGGAGGACGACCGTGCCGGCTCAGGAGGACTTCGTGGAGCAGGCGGCGCCCTTTCGCGCCGAGCTGATCGCGCACTGCTACCGCATGCTGGGTTCGGTCCACGACGCTGAGGATCTCGTCCAGGAGACGTACCTGCGTGGATGGCGCGGCTTTGAAGCGTTCGAGGAACGGGCGGCGCTGCGGACCTGGCTCTACCGCATCGCGACCACCGCGTGCCTGCGCGCGTTGGAAAACCGCGCCCGCCGGGTGATGCCGGCAGGGCTGGGGGCCGGGTCGGTCGACCCCGATGCGGATCTCGAGGGCAATGGCACGTTCCATGACTGGCTCGAACCGATCCCGGATACGTTGACGCCTGAGTCGGCGTTCACCGCCAGGGAAAGCGTGCGGCTGGCGGTTGTCACGGCGATGCAGGAGCTACCGGCACGCCAGCGAGCGGTGTTGATCCTGCGTGACGTCGTCCAGTTCAGCGCCGCCGAGGTCGCCGAACTTCTGGAGACCACACCGGCCGCGGTCAACAGCGCCCTCCAGCGTGCTCGTGCACATCTGGCGGAGGTCGCCCCTGCGGAAGACAGCGTGATCGAACCCGAAGATGCCGCGCGACGTGAACTGCTCGACCGTTACTGCGCGGCACTCGAAAACGGCGATATCGCGGCCCTCACCGAGCTTCTGCAAACCGACGTCAAACTCGAAATGCCGCCGATGCCCGTCTGGTTCACCGGGCGCGACACCGTGCTGCGCTTCCTTGCCAGCCGTGCCTTCACCGGCCCCGGTGACATGGCGTTGGTCCCGACCGGAGCGAATGGGCAGCCCGCTGTCGCCGAGTACCGTCGCACCGCGGACCGCGTGATGCGGGCCCACTCGATACACGTCCTCACTGCGGGCGCCGACGGGATCGGGGCGATCACCGTGTTTCTCGATCCGAAGCTCTTCGCGGTGTTCGGCATGCCGCCAACCCGCTAGGTGCCTGCGCAGCCGACGCGTCAGCCATTCAGCGCCGGAAAACTACCCATCGCATCGCGCTGTACATGTACACCGCCTCGCAGGCGCCGGCCAGGATCCGGGCGATGCGGTACTCGACACCCAGCGCGGACAGCACGGTGGACACCCCGAGGATGAAGGCCAGGTAGTTCACCACGACCACAACCACATACACCGCGAGCTGAGGGCCGACCCGGGCGTGGGAACGAAAATTCAGTGTCCGGTTGAGGAAGTAGCTCAGCGCGAACGCGCAGGCATACGCCACCGTCACGGCGACCGGAACAGGTAGGCGCAGGACGCCGTGCAGCCCGGTGAGCAGCAGAAGATCCACCCCGAACGTGAAGCTGTTGATCACGACGAAGCCCAGGAAGGTCGGTGCGACAACGGAATCCAACCCGAAGGGCAGGCGGGCCACCACGTCTTCGCACAGTCGATGGAACCGCTCGACTACCCGATCGGCCCTCGTACTCGATTCGACCCGCACGCCACCACGCTGACACGACCAGGTATCCAGGTGCTTATCAGCGGGCGAACGTCGGGCAGCGGGCAATCACGCGAGACCGAACTGCATGAGCAGCTCGCTGGTGCGCCACCAGATCAACAGCGCAAACAACACCAGGACGGCGATCGTCACCCCGGCCTGGATCAGGTTGCGGCCCCGGCGAGGCGCGTACGCGTAGGCCGCGGCGATCAGCGAGCCGGTGACCAGTCCGCCGATGTGCCCCTGCCAGCTGATGTTCTGCGAGCTGATCATCGGGATGACGAACGTGAACGCCAGGTTGAGCGCGATGAGGCCGATGACCCACCGGACATCGAGGTTGAGGCGCCTGCCGACGACGAACGACGCGCCGAAGAGCCCGAACACCGCACCAGAGGCGCCGGCCGTCGCGGCGTTGAGCGGTGAGAGCAGGTACACCAGCACCGAACCGCCCAGCGCACTCACGACGTACAGCGCGCCGTACCGCAACCGGCCGAGCCACATCTCCAGCGGCGGACCCACCACGTAGAGCGCCCACATGTTGAACAGCAGGTGGGTCAACCCGTAGTGCATGAACGCGGAGGTGATCAGCCGGTAAAACTCGCCATCGGCGACAGCGGCCGAGCGCAGCACCAGCTCGCCCTGCACGCCGGCCGACACGGTCTGGAAGACGAACATCAGCACGTTGAGCGCGATGAGCGTGTAGGTGACGACGGGCTTGTTCGACCGCTGCTGCCCACCGAAGTGGGATTGCTGCGGCCGCACAGTTCGGGCGCCTGCCTGGACGCATTCCGCGCACTGATGCCCGACCGCGGCATCGCGCATGCACTCGGGACAGATGTACCTATTGCAGCGGGTGCACCGGACGTGCGTCGCGCGGTCGGGATGCCGGTAGCAGGTCGGCGTTTGCGCAGGCGTACTCGGGATGCTCACAGCGTTCCGAAGAGTTCGATCCAGTTGCCGTCGGGATCGGCGACGAACATCCAGCCCATGCCCGGCACGGGAGCGAACTCCGTCACCGGCTCCACGATCTGGTACTCGGACGCATCGAACATGCCGGCCGCGGCGCGCAGATCCCTCACCGCGATCGTGAAGTAGCGGATGCCCGCCTGCGCCCGTCCCCCACCTGGGGCAGGCGGTAGCGGTGGCGGCGAATCGAAGGTGACGAGCTTGAGCACGTTTTTCCCCAGCGAGTACCGCCGCTGCGTGCCACCCGGGAACTCCACTTCGCCCTGGAACTCGAGTCCGAGGAAGCCTTCGTAGAAGGCGACCATCGCCTCGATGTTCGTAGTGACGACCCCTACTTCGACGCTTGGGGCGAGCAGGTCCAGCCTCACGGCCACCTCATCTCCGGTTCGACGGTGGGTGGAAAGTATCAACGCCATTGTCCGCGGACGGCGCCGCACCGGGCGATGCCTGCCGTTCGGCCAGCCGACCACGACGTGTCCGCGAGCATCCAGTCGTCGGGGACGCCGACTGCTTCGCGCAACGACCTCCTCCCAGGCTTTGTCGATAACGATTCGATGACATTCGAGATCACGATCACTTAAGGGCTACGGGCAAATTATGAGAACCTTCAGAATCTTGGCGCCGATCTGGTCGCCTGCTTACCGAATCACCCGTGATTGAGGGCCAACGTCACGGCTTCAGGGCGTAACACGCGGGTCACGGTCCTCTGGGCGGCGCGCGGCGTGAATTTGACCCGTCAGTCTTTGGCTACCTTGGATTCCGGGACGGGGAGTCAACATCCGAATCGCAATCTGAAGGAAAAATCGATCATGAATTTCCATGTGATCACCGGCTGCCTGCTCGGGGGACTGACTGTGGCAACCATCGCCGGGCCGACCGCGTCGGCAGCGCCGGAACAGTGCAGTGCCGGCGGGGTGGCCAACACCGTCAGCTCGGTGACTGGCTCGGCGCGCGCCTACCTCGACGCCCACCCCGGTGCCAACCAGGCGGTGGCGGCGGCGCTCAGCCAGCCACGCCCCCAAGCGGCGAAGACCCTTCGCGGCTATTTCACCACAAACCCGCAGGAGTACTACGAGCTGCGCGGCATCCTCGCGCCGATCGGCGACACTCAGCAGCAGTGCAACGTGGCGGTGCTGCCGCCGGACCTGGCCTCGGCCTATCAGGAGTTCATGGCCGGGTAGCCGTAGCCGTACCCTGACGGACGTGGCGGATCTACACCCCGGCGTCGCTGTGCTTGCCCCCCTGCTCGGCACGTGGGCAGGTCAGGGCGCCGGGGAGTACCCGACGATCGAACCGTTCGGCTATTTCGAGGAGGTCAGCTTCGGCCACATCGGAAAGCCGTTCCTCACCTACGGTCAACGAACCACGGCCAGCGACGACGGGAGACCGCTCCACGCAGAGACCGGGTACATCCGCCTGCCGTCGCCTGGCCGGGTCGAATGGGTCGTTGCGCATCCTACGGGCATCACCGAGATCCAGGAGGGCACCCTCACGATCAACGGGACCACGATGGGCATGGAGATGACAGCGACAACGATCGGGCTCACCGCGTCGGCCAAAGACGTGGCGGCGCTGGGTCGTTCGATTCGTATCGACGGCGACCAGCTGACCTACACACTGCGACTGGGCGCGGTGGGTCAGCCCCTGCAACACCACCTCGCCGCCACACTGCACAGGAAGCACGCATGACGGCCGACGGCAGGATTCGGGTTCCCGCCGACCTCGACGCGGTCACCGCGGTGGGGGACGAAGACAATTCCAGGATCGACCCGGTGTCCATCGAGCGCATCTGGCAGGCCGTCCGGTACTGGTATCAGGCCGGGATGCACCCCGCAATCCAGCTGTGCCTTCGCCACAACGGCAGGGTCGTGCTCGACCGTGCGATCGGCCACGGCTGGGGTAATGCACCTACCGACCCACCCGACGCCGAAAAGGTCCCGGCCACAACGGAAACCCCGTTTTGCGTCTACTCCGCCGCCAAGGCGATCACCACCACCGTCATCCACATGCTCGCCGAACGTGGGCACCTTTCACTCGACGCCCGAGTCTGCGACTATCTGCCCACCTACACCAGTCACGGCAAGGACCGCACCACGATCCGGCACGTGATGACCCACAGCGCGGGCGTGCCGTTCTACACCGGCCCGAGGCCTGACCTCAACCGGATGGACGACAGCGAGTACGTCCGCGAGAAGCTCGGTGAGCTCAAGCCGCTCTACAGGCCCGGGCTGGTGCACATCTACCACGCACTCACGTGGGGACCCCTGGTTCGAGAGATCGTGTCGGCGACCACCGGCAAGGACATCCGCGACGTTCTTGGCGCCGAGATCCTCGACCCGTTGGGCTTCCGATGGACGAACTACGGGGTTGCCCCGCGAGACGTTGCACTGGTCGCGCCGAGTCATGTCACGGGCAAGCCGTTACCCGCGCCGATCGCGGCGGCGTTCCGTGCGGCGGTCGGGGGGACGATGCAGCAGATCATCCCATTCTCCAATACGCCCAAATTCCTGACAAGCGTCGTGCCGTCGTCGAGCACCGTGTCGACCGCCAACGAACTGTCCCGGTTCGCCGAAATGCTCCGCCGCGGAGGAGAACTCGACGGGGTACGAATCATGCGACCGGAAACCCTGCGCGCCGCAACGACGGAATGCCGGCGCCTGCGTCCCGATATCGCAACGGGCCTCGCACCGCTTCGCTGGGGCACGGGCTACATGCTGGGCTCCATGCGGTTCGGGCCGTTCGGACGCAATGCACCGACGGCATTCGGTCACACCGGACTGGTGAACATCGCCGTTTGGGCCGATCCTCAACGCGGGCTCGCAGCGGGGCTCATCAGCAGCGGCAAGCCGGGCAGGCATCGCGAGGCCAACCGCTACACCGCGCTGATGGACCGCATCACCGCCGAAATCCCGTGCGGCTAAGCCCGCGCCTAGGTCCGACCCGCGCTGACGCGGGCCAGGAAGTTGTTGATCAGGTCTGCGACCTGATCAACAGCGGTCTCCAGGAGGAAGTGGCCGCCCTCGAGGAGATGAACCTCGGCGTCCACTGCGTCTCGGCGGAAGGCGCGGGCGCCGTCGGGCCCGAAGATCGGGTCGCCCTGGCCCCACACCGCCAATACGGGCACCTTGCTTGTGCGCAGGTAGTCGTGCAGCGCCGGGTACATCGGCGCGTTCGTCGCGTAGTCGCGAAACAGCTTGAGCTGGATTTCGTCGTTGCCCGGCCGGGCCAGTTGCGCCGCATCATGCGCCCAGGTGTCCGGACTCACCAGCGTTTCGTCCGGCACCCCTGTGAGGTACTGCCATTTGATGGCGTCGACATCCAGCGCTGTGCGGATGGCTGCCTCGGTCTCCGGGCTCTGCTCGCGTTGGTAGTCCCAGACCGTTTTCCAGAAACTTTCGACGAATCCCTCGTCGTATCCGTTGCCGTTCTGGGTGACGATCGCGGTGATGGCCGGTGGATGCCGCAGCGCCAGACGCCAGCCGATCGGCGCACCGTAGTCCTGGACGTAGATCGCGTACTGATTCAGGCCCAGCTGATCGAGCAGACCCTCGGTGAGATCGGTCAACGCGTCGAAGGTGTAGTCGAACTCCGTCGTCGATGGTGCGTCGGAGTGACCGAATCCAAGGTGGTCGGGCGCGATGACGCGGTAGTGGTCCGCCAGCCTCGGAATCAGGTCACGGAACATGAACGAGCTGGTCGGAAAGCCGTGCAGCAACACAATTGCCGGCGCATCATGCGGACCGGCTTCGCGGTAGAACAGCCGCCGCCCACTCACGGTGGCGAAGCGGTGGTGAGCCACGGGTGCCATGGCAACTCCTTTACTCGATTTTGATGGTTAGCTTCTACGTACGTCGCCGTGTTGTAGGCGGTGGAGTTCTGCGTAGACGCCGTTGAGAGTGAGTAGTTGTTGGTGGGAGCCGTTTTCGGCGACAACGCCGTTTTGATGACGATGATTTTGTCGGCGTTGCGCAGCGTGCTCAGGCGGTGGGCGACGGCGATCACGGTGCGGCCCTTCATGAGTCGTTGGAGGGCGTCGATGACGAGTTCTTCGGATTCGGCGTCGAGTGCGGCGGTGGGTTCGTCGAGGAGCAGGATGGGGTTGTCGCGGATCAGGGCGCGCGTGATGCCGATGCGCTGGCTGGGATGCATCGCCCACTATTCTGGGCTAGAGAGCCCACTTTGTCTAGGGGTGGGCGCCTTTTTCTGTGGTCGCGCCGCCGACCGCGATGGGCGCTTGGCGGGCGCTGGCCTGAAAGAACTGACGTAGTCGACGGCGGCGTTGAGCGCAGTGCGTATCGGTTCTGCGCTTCCGGTGGCATAGGTCATCATCGTGCCGCCCTGATGTGCGGCGACCAGTGCGGCGGCCAGGTGGCGCGGGTCGGCGTCGGCACTCAAGCGGCCGCGGCTGCGCATCGCAGTCAAACCCTCTTGGAACAGCGTCAGCCATCGCTCGTAACCGGCGGCGAGGTCGTCCAAAACCTCATCGTCGGCTTCGAGCAGTTCACCGGTCAACGACCCGTAGATGCATCCTCCCCGCAGATACACGGTTTCGGCTTCAGCCACGGTTGCCTCGGCCCATGCCCGCAACGCTGCCAAACTGTCGAGAGCACCCAGCCGCGGCTGGGTATGAAATCTGATCATGTCGTTGGTGCGCGAGGCGATGACCTCTCGTGTCAGGTCGCGCTTGTCGGCGAAGTAGTGCGAGATCTGGGACCCGCCGACGCCGGCAGCGCTGCGCACGTCAGCCAGGCTTGTCCGAGACACGCCGCGCTCGAACATCAGCTGGGCGGCGTTGTCAACGATGCGTGCCCGTTTCTGGATTCCCTTGGGCGTGAACCGCACTGGGTCCTGCCCGCCGACGGTTTCGCGCTGAGGTTTGCGCCGATCGCGGTGTCGGCGAGGAAGGTGTGCGGCCCGCTCAGCAGGGTCGGTGGCGAACATTCGCAGGTGGTTCACCGCGAATCGCAGCGCATCCATGAGCGGCCACTCCTGACGATACGCAAAGGTCATCGTGGCCCCGCCCTGGTGGCTGGCGACGATGACCATCGCCAACTGTCTGGGCTGGGCCTTCGTTACGATGACGCCCCGGTCCTTCATCCGCTGGATCGACTGCTCGATCAGCTCGATCCATTGCCCGTAGCCCGCCGCCAGGGTCTTGCGGGTGGCCTCGTCAGATTTGGCAAGCTGTCCCGCGAGAGCGTGGTAGGTGGGGGTTCCCACGTAGCCGATGCGCCGCAAGTAACGCGAGTTGGCAGCGATCCACTCTTCGAAGTCGTCGAATGAATCCAGCCCGCCGAGCTTGGGCTGACGATGAAAGTCAAGAACAACATCGATCTGGCGGTCAATTACGGCCCGTATCAACGCCTGCTTATCGACGAAGTAGTGAGTGAGCTGTGAGCCGCTTACCGAGGCCGCGTCACGCACCTTCTTCAGGTTTAGCCCCGAGAGTCCTTCGTCGAGGATCAGCTCTGCCGCCGACTGCAGTATCCGCTCGCGGGTGGCGCGACCCTTTGCCGTAAGTGGTTGCGCGTCGTGAAGGTCTGCGGTGGCCATTGACGGCAACGTTACCCCGGGCATCCCACATAAATGGGATAACCGACCCACCAGACGAGCTGGTGTCGCAACAGGTCGGACGCGTCGTTGCCGAGCGCGGGCCCGACCTGTCCGCTCACATCAACCGGAGCGGACCATGAGTGGCGCCTCGCACAACCCGGGTGCTCGATCGGCGCAGCTGTGTGGCGGCTCTAGGTCACACCCCCGCCGCCGCCGGGCCAGGAACTCGGTCAGCAGCGAATAGCCGGCGATACCACGACCCTGGATCAACCAGCGGCCGAGCCGGCACATCCGTCATGCACCGCCGTCGCGTCGCTTCCAGCATGAAGAACCGCCGCACCGCCGCGGACTGGTAGTCCTACATGCGCGGGCCTCCTCCAAGCGCTTTTTCGACATTCGTCGACGACCACACCCAACGTGCGACGCTGCGCCGTTATGGGTCGGCTCGCCCATTATGCGCAACGTCAGCGCGTCCGAAGACCATTTGACAAAATGGGTCGCGTAACCCAATAATGGACATGCAACCCGTTCCGCCGGTGGACCGCGTTGGCGGACTTCGATGGAACGAGATCGGTGCACCCTTGTGGACGAAGAAGTGGAGAAGCGGATGATGCCGACTGCGCCCGCCATGGTCCGAGAACAGGCCGGCGGGGACCTGATGCGGGCCATCGTGCTCGAAAAGTTCGGCGGTCTAGATAGTTTGGTCTACACCGAGATTCCTAAACCGCTACCAAGAGACGGCGAAGTCGTGATCGCGGTCAGGGCCTTTGGCATCAACCACGCTGAAATGCACATGCGTCGGGGCGAATGGGCCGAAGCCGCGGAAGTCAGCGGCATCGAATGCGTCGGTG
>DATARY010000230.1:0-14423 GCA_036263935.1 Mycobacterium sp. | reverse complement strand
GCAGGAACGAGTACTGCATGCTCACGATCGCGGTGTTGCCGTTGTACATGTACTCCAGCGCGGAGGCCTCTGCCTCGTTGATCCAGCCGGTGCCGGTCGTGGTGGCGACGGCGACCACTGCTCGGTTCAGCCCGCCTTCTCTTCGCAATTCCTCGGCGGCCAGCGTGGCGGTTGCCTTGATCCCGTCGGCCGAGTGAAGTCCCGCGTACGCGCGGATCGGCTCGACCGCCGGCTTGCCATTGAACTTGGTGAGTTTCTCGACCGTGGGCCCCGCCGATACGAAGACCCGTCCCTGATGGCCGAGGGACGCCCAGCTGGTCAGCGACTCGGGACCGCCTGACCGCAGCCGTGACGTCGGCGCGGGGAACTCGGGATCGGTCTCGTCGTTGACCGCGGAGAACGTCTTGTTGATGGTGCTCATCGCGAACCGCACCACGACGCCGTTGAGCAGCGCAATGGTCAGCGTCAGCAGTAGAACGACCACCACCACGGCCGAAACCCGCGGCGGGGCAAAGCGATTGAGCCGGCGCACCAGGAAGCGGACCAATCTGCCGATCAGCTGGCCGATTTCGACGAGGACGAACAGCACCACGATCGACAGTACGGCGGTCAGCGGATGGTCCCAGAACCCCATCCGCGGCACACCGTTGAGGTCGCGCACTTCGTCCTGCCACAGGTGAAAGTAGATGATCATCAGGATCTGGCCGATGATGCCGACGACCACCAGCGCGATCAAGGCCCATCGCGGCGCGGGCGGGCTGGTCTCCTTCGACCGCATGTAGCGCACCAGCCACACCGCGAATACGCCGAGGCCGTAACCGATCGCGCCCGCCGCGCCGCTGACAATCCCCTGGAACAGCGGGCCCCGCGGCAGCAGTGACGGCGTTATCGAGAGCCACAGGAAGATCAGCCCGACGGCCGTTCCGGTGAAGGTGTAGTGGCGCAACCACCACGGCTTCTTGGCCGGCTCCTCTCGCGGTGGAGCTTCCTGTGTCGCCGCAGCGGTGTCGGTCACGACCGAACTTTATCGGTGAGTGAAGTTCGGTGTGCGTTTCTCTGTAAACGCGCTCATGCCTTCGGTCTGGTCGTCGGTGGCGAACGCGGAGTGGAAGAGCCTGCGTTCGTGCAGCAGTCCCTCGGCCAGGGTGGTTTCGAAGGCGCGGTTGACGGCCTCCTTCGCCATCCGCGACGCCGACAGCGACATCCCCGCGATGGTTCTGGCAACGGTGGTTGCCTCGTCGAGCAGGGTGTCGGCGGGCACCACACGTGACACCAACCCGGCGCGTTCGGCTTCCTCGGCGTCCATGTTGCGTCCGGTGAGGATCAGGTCCATCGCCTTGGCCTTGCCGATCGCGCGGGTGAGCCGCTGCGAGCCCCCCATGCCGGGCAGCACACCAAGTTTGATCTCGGGCTGGCCGAATTTCGCGGTGTCGGCGGCGATCAGGAGGTCGCACATCATCGCGAGCTCGCAGCCGCCGCCGAGTGCGTAGCCGGCCACTGCGGCGATGGTGGGGGTGCGCGTTGCGGCGAATTTGGCCCATTGCGCGAAGAAGTCCGCGGCGAACACGTCTGCGAACGACAGGTTCGCCATCTCCTTAATGTCCGCACCCGCCGCGAACGCCTTCTCGTTGCCGGTGAGGACGATCGCGCCGATCCCGGGGTCATTGTCGAATTGGGCTGCCGCCGTGGTGACTTCGTTCATCACCTGGCTGTTGAGTGCGTTGAGTGCCTTCGGCCGGTTCAGTGTGATGGTGCCGACGCGGCCGTCGTGTGTGACGAGAATGGTCTCGTAATTCATTACTCCTCCGGGAAGGTCAGGTCTGGATCGGCGGGGGCAAAGTAGGCTTCGATGTCGGATGCGGTGACCGCGGCCAGCGACGCCGGCGACCACTTCGGGTTGCGGTCCTTGTCGATGACCTGGGCGCGGATCCCCTCGACGAGATCATGTGAGCGCAGCGATCCGCAAGAGATCCGATACTCCTGGCGCAGGACATCTTCCAGCGTGTCGAGTTTGGCGGCCCGGCGCACGGCTTCCAGCGCCACAGACACCGCGATGGGGGAGCGGGTGGCGATCAGGTTGGCCGCGTCGTTGGCGTGGGCCTCGTCGTGGCCGCGCAGCGCGGCGACGATGTCCTGGACGGTGTCGCCTGCGTAGCAGTTGTCAATCCAGTTCCGCTGTGCCAGAAGCGGACTCGCGGGCGGCTCGACGGCGTGCGCGGCCAGCGCGGCGTCGAAGCCGTCGGCGATCACTGCCTCAGCGAATGCCGTCAGAAGGTCGTGGGGCACGAAGTGGTCGGCGAACCCCATCGCGATGGCGTCGGCGCCGGAGAACGGCTCTCCCGTGAGTGCGGCGTGGATGCCGAGCAGCCCGGGCGTACGGGACAGGATCAGGGTGCCGCCGACGTCGGGGATGAGGCCGATACCAACTTCGGGCATGGCCATTTTCGTGGTGTCTGTGACGATACGGACGCCGCCGTGTGCGCTAACCCCGACGCCGCCGCCCATGACGATGCCGTCCATCAACGCGACGTAGGGTTTGGGGAATCGCCCGATCTGGGCGTTGAGCAGGTATTCGTCGTACCAGAACTCGCGCGCTTCCGACCCGTCGCCTCGCGCGCTGTGATAGATCGCGACGATGTCGCCGCCCGCGCACAGTCCGCGGTCACCGGCGCCGCCTACCAGAACTGCCCGGACGTCGTCGTCACGCTCCCACTCGGCCAGCACGCGCGCCATCGTGTCGACCATCGGGTGCGTCAGCGAGTTGATGGCTTTCGGCCGGTTGAGGGTTAAAACGCCGACCCCCCGGTCGACACGGGTCAGTACTTCATCGGTGTCACCGGTCACGCCCGCAGCCATCCCCTCGTCAAAGCTTGCAGTTCCTAGTATTCCGTAAGCAATTTAGATCGTCGTCCGCCCCGCGAATCGCCCGGGTAAGGTTTTGCTGTGAATGGCCGCGGGAGATGGGAACGCCCGCGGGTTGTCAATCGTTGAGTGGATGTTCGTCAAATTCGCCGAACCACAGCACAGGAGAGGATCCGACGGTGCGGGAAACCAGCAACCCGGTATTTCGGTCCCTGCCAAAGACGCAGGGCGGATACGCGCAATTCGGTACCGGAGCCGCCGGCTACGGTGCGCAGTCAGTACAGGCCGATCCATATGTAACCCAGTACCCAGAGCAGCGGCAGACCGGGGTCTCCCGGCCGCTGACCATTGACGACGTCGTCACCAAGACCGGCATCACGCTGGCCGTGCTGTCGGCTGTCGCGGTCGTCTCCTACTTCCTGGTCGGCCAGAATGTGGCGCTGGCCGGGCCGTTCGCCATGGTTGGCGCGCTCGGCGGTCTGGTGTTGGTGCTGATCGCGACGTTCGCGCGTAAGCAGGACAACCCGGCGATCGTGCTGAGCTATGCCGCGCTCGAGGGTCTGTTCCTCGGAGCGATCTCCTACGTGCTGGCCAATTTCATGGTCTCGGGTGTCAGCGCGGGTGCGTTGATCAGCCAGGCGGTGCTCGGCACCCTCGGCGTGTTCGCCGGCATGCTCGTGGTCTACAAGACCGGCGCCATCCGGGTGACGCCGAAGTTCACCCGCTTTATCGTCGCCGGTCTGTTCGGCGTGTTGGCGCTGATGATCGGCAACCTGGTGCTGGCGATGTTCGGTGTCGGCGGCGGTGCGGGCCTCGGCCTGCGCAGTGGCGGCCCGCTCGCGATCGCATTCTCGCTGCTGTGCATCGGCCTGGCGGCGTTCAGCTTCCTGATCGACTTCGACGCCGCCGACCAGATGATCCGCGCCGGCGTGCCGGAGAAGGCCGCGTGGGGCATCGCGCTTGGCCTGACCGTGACACTGGTCTGGCTCTACATCGAGATCCTGCAGCTGCTCAGCTACTTCAACAGGCAGTAGCAGCCGTACGAGAAAGCCCGGCACCTCGGTGCCGGGCTTTTTTGTCACAGATCGGGTTCATCCACAAGTCGCTGCCGGAGGTTGATGGTGAGGCAGCGCGGTCGGATCGCCCGGCGATTGTGTGTGCGCAGACGAACCATTCATCGGAAGTGAGGCCGTTCGCGACGGTGTCGTCGCGAACAAACATCGGCTACGACAGCCGTTCCACAATCATGGCCATGCCCTGGCCGCCGCCGACGCACATCGTCTCCAGACCGAACGTCTTGTCGTGCGTCGTCAGGTTGTTCAGCAGCGTGGCGGTGATGCGGGCGCCCGTCATACCGAACGGGTGACCCAGCGCGATCGCGCCGCCCGAGACGTTCAGCTTGTCCTCGTCGATTCCGAGTTCACGCGCCGAGCCCAGCACCTGCACCGCGAACGCCTCGTTGATCTCGATCAGGTCGATGTCGTTGATCGACATGCCCGCATTGCCCAGGGCCTTACGCGTCGCCTCGATCGGGCCGAGCCCCATGATCTCGGGCGACAGCCCGGACACGCCCGTCGCGACGATGCGCGCCAACGGCTTCAGGCCGAGCTCCTTGGCCTTCGCGTCGGACACCACCACCACCGCGGCGGCGCCGTCGTTCAGCGGGCAGGCGTTACCCGCGGTCACCGTGCCGTTGGGCCTGAACACCGGCTTGAGCTGGCTGACCGCCTCGTAGGTGGTGCCGGCCCGCGGGCCGTCGTCCTTGCTGACCGTCGAGCCGTCGGGCAGTGTCACCGGCACGATCTCGCGCGCGAAGAAGCCGCTGTTGATCGCCTCCTCGGCCCGGTTCTGGCTTCGCACGCCCCAGTGGTCCTGGTCTTCGCGGCTGATCCCGGTCATAAGCGCGACGTTCTCGGCCGTCTGGCCCATCGCGATGTAGACGTCGGGCAGCACACCATCCTCACGCGGGTCGTGCCAGTCGTCGGCGCCCGCCGAGGCCTGTACGGTGCGCTGTTCCGCGTCGGCGAACAACGGATTGTGGGAGTCCGGCCAGCCGTCCGACGTGCCCTTCGGGAACCGCGAAACCGTCTCCACCCCAGCGGAAATGAACGCGCTGCCCTCGCCTGCCTTGATTGCGTGGAACGCCATCCGGGTGGTCTGCAGCGAGGACGAGCAGTACCGGTTGACCGTGGTGCCGGGCAGGAAGTCGTAGCCGAGCTCGACGGCCACCGCCCTGCCGATGTTGAAGCCGGCCTCGCCGCCGGGTTGGCCGCAGCCCATGATCAGGTCGTCGATGTCGCGCGGGTCGAGCGCGGGCACCTTGTCCAGCGCGGCCCGCACCATCTGCGCCGCGAGATCGTCGGGCCGCATGTCGACCAGCGAACCCTTAGCGGCGCGGCCGATCGGCGAACGCACGGTCGAAACGATGACGGCTTCAGTCATGACGGCTCCTCAATCACGGTTGATAGAGAAACTAGCTGGCCGGTACCACGATGGGCGCGGGCACCCCTGTCGAGCGGCGCCACAAGCGGCTGATGTTGCCCACGCGGGCGAGCAGCGAGCCGACGTCGGCCGACCGCGACTCCAACGCGTCAGCCGGCTGCGCTCCATCGATGAACGCGCCCAACGCATTACACAGCGCAGGCAACAACTGTTGGGACGCCAACGCGTATCCCGCCGCCGACGGGTGGAACATGTCATAGCTGAACAGCACTTCGGGTGCCTTGTGGAACTCCGGTGCCAGCAGGTCGGAGAACGGAACCGGCGCGCCGCCCGCCGACCGCACCGCCGCCGCCTGAGAACGCGCAAGGCGCAGCCCCCGGCTGCGTGCCACCCAGCGCAGCGGCTGCGGGATCGCCCTGATGACGCCGAAGTCAGGGCAGGTGCCGACCACCACGACGGCACCGCTGCCGCGCAGTCGCCGGACTGCCCTGCCCAGCCGGCGGGCCGACGGTCCAATGCCATTCGGCTTGGTGATGTCGTTTGCGCCGATCATGATCACCGCCGCATCGGGCGGCGGGCCTGCCACGAACATTGCGTCGATCTGGCCCGATAGGCCCTTCGAGGTCGCACCGACGATGGCCTTGGTGCTCAAGCGGATGCGCTTTCCGGACGATTCAGCAAGCCCCCGCGCGATCAGCACACCGGGCAGTTCATCGGCGGCCCCGCAGCCGTAACCGGCCGCCGTCGAATCGCCAAAGATCATCAGGTGCAGGTCGAATGGCATCCCGCGGTGCCAGCGCTCAACCGGACCGCCGCCCGGCGAGTAGACGCCATCAGCGCGTGGCGGCATGTCCCATGACTTGGGTATGACGCGGCGGGCCCGGTCAGCCTGCCCGCTCAGCAGATTACGGGCTCCGACATACGCGGAACCCGTCGATGCGAGCGTGGCCGCAGCCGCCAGGGCGATGGTGGTCGACCGACGCGGTGCACGAATGCCCACGGAATTATCTTATGTGTGATTTTCGGTCTTGCCCGCGTGGCAAGACCGCTTCGCGGTCACATTGCGGTATCAAGTCCGGTATCAATTCTGATTCGTCGATTGTTGAACAGATAGTAGGGTGTCAAGCTAAATTACCCGGGTAGTCTTAGTAAACCCGGCGACCTGGGCACTACGACGGCGTAGGAAGTGGTGGCGATGACCGCACCGAGCAAGGTATCGAGGTCGTCTCATGCTGGCATCAGTCCAGCTAGAGTGCATAGACCGCGCAAACTTCCGGTCAGCGATGGCGCACCCGTAGAGGTCGTCGAAGACGGTCCAAGCATCGCAGCACGGCTCGCGGCACTGGCCGCTCTGCTAACTATTCGTCCTACGCTAGCTATCGGAAGCTATGCTCCGCGCCTGCCGTGGCCATGGGGAGTGGTCGACTTCATCGCACGGGTCGTGCGGCCTGCACCGGGCACGGTGCGCGCCACCATCTCGTTGCCGAACTGCACGGCGCAGCTGGTTCGGGCCAACGGCGTGCTACCGGCGGACGGCAAGCGCAGCGTCCTCGTCTACATGCACGGCGGAGCGTTCCTGACGTGCGGTGCGCACACGCACGGCCGACTCGTCACGGCGCTGTCGAAATACGCCGACAGCCCGGTGCTGGTCGTGAACTACCGGATGATCCCCAAGCACTCCGTCGGCGCCGCGCTTGACGACTGCTACGACGCCTACCAGTGGCTACGCCTGAAGGGCTACCAGCCCGATCAGATCGTGCTTTCGGGCGACTCCGCGGGCGGCTATCTGGCGCTGGCGCTGGCCGAACGCCTGCTGCTCGAGGGTGAGGAGCCCGCGGCGATGGTCACCATGTCGCCGCTGTTCGAAATCGACAACGAGACGCGCGCCAACCACCCGAACATGCGCAGCGACGTCATGTTCCCGCCTAAGGCGTTTAATGCGCTGGTCGAGCTGATCGAGGAGGCCGCCGAACGCCACATGGTCGACGGCAAGCCGGAAGTGATCTACGAGCCGCTCGACCACATCGAGCCGGGCCTGCCACGCACCCTGATCCATGTCTCGGGGTCCGAGGTTCTGGTCAGCGATGCCCGCAAGGCGGCCCGCGTGCTCGCTGCGGCCGGCGTACCCGTCGAGGTGCGCGTGTGGCCTGGCCAGATGCATGTGTTCCAGCTGGCGGCGCCCGCCGTGTCCGAGGCGACGCGGTCGCTGCGCCAGATTGGCGACTACATTCGTGAGGCCACCTGGTAGCCGACCCACGCGCCTGAGACGATGGACGTATGCGCATCGCCCGGCACGTCAGTGAGCTCATCGGCAGTACTCCGCTGGTGCAGCTGAACTCGGTTGTCCCGGATGGCGCAGCACCGGTCATCGCGAAGGTCGAGTACGTCAATCCGGGCGGCAGCGTCAAGGACCGTATCGCGATCAAGATGATTGACGCCGCGGAGGCCAGCGGCGAGCTGCGCCCCGGTGGCACCATCGTCGAACCCACATCCGGAAACACCGGCGTCGGACTGGCGCTGGTGGCGCAGCAGCGCGGCTACAAATGCATCTTCGTCTGCCCCGACAAGGTCAGCGAGGACAAGCGGAATGTGTTGCGGGCATACGGTGCTGACGTCGTGGTGTGCCCGACGGCCGTGCCGCCGGACCATCCGGACAGCTATTACAGCGTCTCCAACCGGCTGGTCGAAGAGATCGACGGCGCGTGGAAGCCCGACCAGTACTCCAACCCGATGGGGCCGGCCAGTCATTACGAGACGACCGGGCCCGAGATCTGGGCGGACACCGAAGGCAAGGTCACCCATTTCGTCGCAGGGGTCGGCACCGGCGGCACCATCACGGGCACGGGCCGCTACCTCAAGGACGTCTCGGGCGGGAAGGTCCGCATCGTCGGCGTCGACCCGGAGGGGTCGGTGTACTCCGGCGGCAGTGGTCGGCCGTACCTGGTTGAGGGTGTGGGCGAAGACTTTTGGCCGTCGGCGTATGACCCGACGGTGCCCGACGAGATCATCGCGGTGTCCGACGCGGACTCGTTCGACATGACCCGGCGGCTGGCTCGCGAGGAGGCCCTGCTCGTCGGCGGATCGTGCGGCATGGCCGTCGTCGCCGCGATCAAGGTCGCCGAACAAGCCGGGCCCGACGCGATGGTAGTCGTTCTGCTGCCCGACGGCGGACGTGGTTATCTCTCAAAGGTTTTCAACGACGCGTGGATGTCGTCCTACGGATTCCTGCGCAGCCGGCTCGACGGATCGGTCGAGGAGTCGACCGTCGGTGACGTGTTGCGGGGCAAGTCGGGTGAGCTTCCCGACCTTGTGCACACGCATCCGTCGGAGACCGTGCGCGACGCGATCGGAATCCTGCGTGAGTACGGGGTATCGCAGATGCCGGTCGTCGGCGCCGAGCCGCCCGTTATGGCAGGCGAAGTCGCGGGCAGCGTGTCCGAACGTGAGCTGCTCTCGGCGGTTTTCGAGGGCCGCGCGAAGCTGGCCGACGCGGTGTCCGTCCACATGAGCCCGCCTCTGCCGCTCATCGGGGCGGGTGAGCTGGTCAGCACCGCCGCCAAGAGTTTGAGGGAATGCGACGCGGTGATGGTGGTCGAGGAGGGCAAGCCTGTCGGCGTGCTGACCCGCCACGACCTGTTGGGCTTCCTGTCCGACGGCAATAGCCGCCGCTAGCAGGCGGTTCGGGGCGTCCGGGGGCTACCTCGCCGCCGTGATGGAGATCCTGTTAGAACCCCTGCTGTGAGCGAATTCTCAGGTAGGGTTAGCTCGCTCGTTGTCAGCGCAATTTCATTACTGGAAGGCGTCCATGACCGATCCGCCACCACCGCCTGGTAACTACCCGCCACCGCCACCCCCACCTAGTGGTGGGTATCCGCCCCCTCCTGCACCGCAGGCCGCCACTTACCCGCCGCCACGTGCGGCCGCGGGACCGGCGTTGCCGAAGGAGGCCTACACACCGTGGCTGACCCGCGTGTTGGCGTGGTTGATCGACTCCATCCCGATCTTCATCATCGAGGGCATCGGATTCGCCTTATTGATGGGCACCCAGGAGACGACCTGTATCACCGACACCTCGGAGTACGGCCTCGGTGACTACTGCACCACGGTCACATCCACTCTCGGTATGCTGTCGATCACTTTGGCGGGGATCCTCGCATTCGCCTACGGGATCTGGAACTTTGGCTACCGCCAGGGAACCACAGGTTCGAGCATCGGCAAGTCGATCATGAAGTTCAAGGTCGTGAGCGAAACGACCGGGCAGCCAATTGGTTTCGGGTTGTCCATCGTCCGTCAGCTCGCCCACATCATTGACGGTGCGATCTGCTACATCGGCTACCTGTTCCCGCTGTGGGACGCGAAGAGACAGACGATCGCCGACAAGATAATGACAACCGTCTGCTTGCCACTGTAGGCGCAGACGAAACTTCCTGGAAGGCAACATGACTGATCAGCCGCCCCCTCCTCCGGGGAACTACCCGCCACCTCCGCCGCCTCCTGGTGGCTACCCGCCACCCCCGCCGCAACCGCCGTCGGGCGGCGGCTACCCACCACCACAGGGCGGCGGCTACCCACCGCCACCGAGTGGTTATCCGCCGCCACCACAGGGTGGTTATCCGCCGCCACCTGGTGGGGCACCCGGCTATCCGCCCCCGCCCGCGGGTTACCCACCGGTCGGCAGCCCGGGTGTCGGTGGCACGCAGGCATATAGCGTCGGCGACGCCTTTTCGTGGGCGTGGAACAAGTTCAGCAGTAACGCCGTCCCGCTCATCGTCCCGGCCCTGGTATACGGCGTGATCGTGGGCGTGTTGTACGGGATCGTCTACGGTCTCGCAGTTGCGTTGGCACCAGAGACCGTCACGACGTACAACGACTACGGCAGTGGGTTCGAGTATTCGGCGAACACCTCCCTCGGAGCGGCGAGCCTTGCGGTGCTGGTTGTCGGCGGGATCGTGCTGTTGGTTGTGGGCGCAGCAATGCAGTCCGCGTACCTCGCCGGAGTGTTGGACATCGCGAACGGGCAGTCGGTGACAATCGGATCGTTTTTCAAGCCGCGATACCTCGGCGCCGTCATTCTTGCGACCGTGATCGTCGCCATCCTGACGTCGATCGGCTATGCACTGTGCGTCATTCCCGGCCTCGCGGTGTCGATCTTCACGCTGTTTACCATCATCGCAGTGCTCGATCGCAACATGTCGCCGATCGATGCGATCAAGCACAGCGTCGAGATCACCAGGGCGAACTTCGGCCAGGTGCTGCTCGCATGGCTGCTCACCGCCGTCATCGCGATTGTCGGTTCGCTGTTGTGCGGTATTGGGTTGCTGGTCGCCCTGCCGTTCGCGGCGCTCTTCCTCGTCTACACCTACCGCAAGCTCACCGGCGGTCAGCTCGCCGAGCTCAACCCGCAGCCACTGCCGCCGGGCCCGCCCCCGCAGTCGGCGCCACCGCCGCCAGCGCGGTAACGAGGCTCATCGGAAGGCGCTGACGCCGGTCAGCGCTTCTCCGATGACCATCTGGTGCACCTCTGACGTGCCTTCATAGGTCAGCACGGATTCGAGGTTGTTGGCGTGCCGCATCACCGGGTATTCCAACGTTATTCCGTTGGCGCCCAGTAGGGTTCGGCACTGTCTGGCGATCTTGATCGCCTCGCGCACATTGTTCAGCTTGCCAAAGCTGACCTGCTCCGGCCGGATGCGCCCGTCGTCCTTGAGTCGGCCCAGATGCAGAGCCAGCAATTGTGCCTTGCCGAGTTCGACGGCCATATCGGCGAGCTTGGCCTGCGTCAGCTGATACGCGGCCAGCGGCTTGTCGAACACTTCGCGGGTGCCGACGTAGTCCAGCGTGGTCTGCAGGCAGTCCCGCGCGGCGCCGACGCTGCCGAACACGATGCCGAACCGCGCCTCCGAGAGGCAGCTCAGCGGACCCGACAGTCCGTGCGCATCGGGCAGCTTGGCCTCAGCGGGCAGCCGAACGTCGTCGAGGTGCAACTCTGAGGTGACTGAGGCCCGCAGCGACAACTTGTGCGTCATCTCGCGGGCCGAAAAGCCCTGGGTGCCGGTCGGAACGATGAACCCCACGATTCTTTTCTCCGCGCCGCCGTCATCTCCCTGGGCCCACACGATCGCGAGATCGGCGACCGAGCCGTTGGTAATCCACATCTTCGAACCGTTGAGGATCCAGTCCGACCCGTCGCGGCGCGCCGAGGTGCGCATGCCCGAGGGATTCGATCCGAAGTCCGGCTCGGTCAACCCGAAGCAACCGATCACGTCGCCGGTTGCCATCCCCGGCAGCCACTGGTTGCGCTGCTCCTCGCTGCCCCAGCGGTAGATGGCGAACATCGCCAATGAGCCCTGCACGGACACCAGGCTGCGCAGCCCGCTGTCGACCGCTTCGAGTTCCTGGCACACCAGCCCGTACGCCGTCGCGGTCGAGCCGCCGCAGCCGTATCCCTTCAAATGCATGCCGAGCAGGCCGAGCTTGCCCAGGTCGGAGGCGAGCTCGCGGACCGGCATCTCGCCGCCCTCGAACCATTCCGCGACGTACGGTCGCAGCCGCTGTTCGCCGAACCGGCGTACCGTCTGGCGCAGCTCGACGTCCTCGGGCGTCAGCAGCGAGTCGAGGTCGAGCAGATCTTCGAGCGTGGTTGAAGGGGTTGAAGAGATGCCAGCCATGAGCTATGTCTACACCGCTCGGCTCGCCGCTCCCGCATCGTTACCCTGATCGATGATGAGTGAACAGCACAGGTTTGTCGGCCTAGCAACGAAGGCCATCCACGCCGGATTCCGGCCCGACCCCGGCACCGGCGCCGTCAACGCGCCGATCTATGCCAGTTCGACCTTCGCCCAGGACGGGGTCGGCGGACTGCGCGGCGGATTCGAGTACGCGCGCACCGGAAACCCGACCCGGGCGGCTCTCGAGGCGTCGCTGGCTGCGATGGAGGAAGCCGCGTTCGGGCGGGCGTTCAGCTCCGGGATGGCGGCCACCGATTGCGCGCTGCGCGCGCTGCTGCGGCCGGGCGATCACGTGGTCATGCCTGACGACGCGTACGGCGGCACCTTCCGCTTGATCGACAAGGTGTTCACGAACTGGGGGATCGGCTACACGGCGGTCGCGCTGTCCGACCTCGACGCCGTACACGCAGCGATCACACCGCGGACCAGGTTGATCTGGGTGGAGACGCCGACCAACCCGCTGCTGTCCATCGCCGACATCGGCGCGATAGCGCAACTGGCGACGCCGTCGGACATAAAGGTGTTGGTGGACAACACCTTCGCCTCACCCGCACTGCAGCAGCCGCTCCTGCACGGCGCCGACATCGTGCTGCACTCGACGACCAAGTACATCGGCGGGCACTCCGACGTCGTCGGTGGCGCACTGCTGAGCAACGACGAAGAGCTCGACGCCGCATTCGCTTTCCTGCAGAACGGCGCGGGCGCGGTACCGGGACCCTTCGATGCCTACCTGACCATGCGCGGGCTCAAGACTCTGGTGCTGCGGATGCAGCGGCACAGCGAAAACGCCACGCTGATCGCCGAATTTCTCGATGGTCATCCTGCCATCGAAACCGTGCTGTATCCCGGGCTTCCGAACCACCCGGGCCACGACGTCGCCGCCAAACAGATGAGCGGGTTCGGCGGGATGGTGTCGGTGCGGTTGCGCGGGGGGCCAGCGGCTGCGCGCGACTTCTGCGCCCGCACAAAGGTTTTCATCCTCGCCGAATCGCTGGGCGGAGTGGAATCGCTCATCGAGTACCCGGGCGCGATGACGCATGCGTCGACCGCGGGTTCACAACTCGAGGTGCCCGACGATCTGGTGCGGCTGTCGGTGGGTATCGAGGACGTCGCCGACCTGCTCGATGACGTGGAGCAGGCGTTAGGCTAACGCCTGTCGCACGGCCGATGCGGTGACCGCCAGGTTCACTTCAGGCAACGCCGTCGGATACTCGTCAACCCAACTGCCGCTGGCGATTTCGCCGGCCCGCGCGTGCACCCACCGCCAGCCTCTATCGTTGAGGCTCAGCAGCACACCGAGTCCATCGACGGCGTGCAGCAGTGAGACGATCGCCGCGGTCGTCGGGGTCGGTGGCCTGCGGTCGAACAGCGCGGCCAGCAGTGCCGAGCGGGCCTGGCTCACCCGGTCGCGGCTGGTCAGCGGCCAGGCATATGGATGGCTGAATCGCTTGGACTGCAGGCGGATACGCCGGATCTGTCCGGTCCGCTCGAGGTAGGTGGTGAGATCGTCCTGCGTGTGCTTGCTCAGCCTCTTCACGGCGGTGGCCGGCCGAAGTGGCCGGTGCTGCAGTAACCGGAAGGCCGGTTCGAGAACCGGATCCGTCGGGCCGGGCGCTGCCAGTGCCACCAGCCGACCCGGCTCGACGGGCTCACCGGCAATCGCAGGCCGGATCCGGCAGGCGTGTGCGAGATCCAGCAGCACCGCCCCGGACAGCACCCGTTCGCGGCGCGGACTCTCGAGGCCGGGCTGAGCGGACGCATTGTCCAGAAGCAGCAGGAACAAGTCCTCGGCGATCTGCGCCATGAGCGGACTCTAACTGCGAGCCGCCGACCGGTCGCGTCAGGCGTGGTAAGGCTCGGCCTTGACCAGCGTCACCTTGACGGTGTTGCCGTTGGGCACCGTGTAGGTGCGGCTTTCGCCGACCTTCGCGTCGATCAGAGCGCCGCCCAGCGGCGAGACAGGCGAGTACACCTCGAGCTTGCCGTCGCTGACACCCTCCTGCCGGGTGGCGATCAGGAAGGTCTCCTTGTCGGACTTGTCCTCGCCGTAGTAGACGGTCACCACGGACCCCGGCAGCGCCACCACGGACTGCTTGGGCGCCTCGCCCACCTTCGCGTTGTTCAGCAGCTCCTGCAGCTGGCGGATGCGGGCCTCTTGCTGGCCCTGCTCCTCGCGCGCGGCGTGATAGCCGCCGTTCTCGCGCAGGTCGCCTTCCTCGCGGCGGTCGTTGATCTCGGCGGCGATGCGGGGGCGATCGGCGATCAGCTGATCGAGTTCTGCCTTCAGCCGGTCGTATGCCTCCTGGGTCAGCCAGGTGACCTGGGTGTCGGTCATGTTCGCGCTCCCTCTTCGTTGCTCTCGCGCTTTTCGCGTAAGAAGTTCGTGTTACG
>DATARY010000226.1:0-7056 GCA_036263935.1 Mycobacterium sp. | reverse complement strand
CGGGGTGTTCACGATCGCCTCTTTGGTGTGCGGGCTGGCCACCGACGGCATCACGCTGATCGTCGCCCGCGCCGTGCAGGGCACCGGCGCCGCGGTGGCCGCTCCGACCGGTTTGGCGCTCATCGCGACGACATACGCGGTTGGGAACGCCCGCAACCGCGCGATGGCGGTGTCGGCCGCGATGCAGGGCGTCGGCTCGGTGCTGGGCCTGGTGCTGGGCGGCGCGCTCACCGTGATCTCGTGGCGGCTTGCGTTTTTAATCAACGTTCCGATCGGCGCCGTCATCATCGCTATTGCGGTCACCCGGCTTGACGAAACCCATCGCGAGCGGCTCAAGCTCGACATCACCGGGGCTCTGCTGGCCACGCTGGGCTGCGCGGCAACGGTGCTGGTGTTCACCCAAGGGCCGCCGCGCGGCTGGGTCGATCCGTGGGTGATCGGCGCGGCCGTCGCCGCGGTGATCTTCCTCATCGCTTTCCTCATCGTCGAACGCACCGCCGACCATCCGATCGTGCCGTTCTCCGTTTTCGACAACCGCAACCGTGTGATGACGTTCATCTCGTATTTCCTCGCCGGCGGCGTGATGTTGTCGGCGTCAGTGATGATCGGCCTCTACGTGCAGGACGTCCTTGGCTATTCGGCTCTGCGGGCGGGCATCTCGTTCATCCCGTTCGCCATCGCGATGGGAACCGGCAACGTGGTGGCCGCTCGTATCGCGCCCCACATCGCGCCGCGCTGGCTGGTCATCGGCTGCGGCGCGCTGGTGCTGGGGGCGATGCTGTACGGCTCGACGCTCAACCGCGGCATCCCGTACTTCCCCGACCTGGCGGTGCCACTTGTGGTGGGCGGCTTTGGGATTGGGGTGATCTCGGTCGTTCTGCCGCTGTGTGCGGTGGCCGATGTAGGGCCGAAAGAGATCGGCCCGGTGTCGGCGATCACGCTGATGGTCTTCAACCTGGGCGGCCCGCTCGTTCTGGTCGTCATCCAGGCCGTGCAGACCTCTCGCACCCTGTATCTGGGCGGTATCACCGGGCCGGTCGGCGACATGACCCCCGCCCAGTTGGAAGCGCTCGACCACGGCTACACGTACTCGCTGTTGTGGGTAGCGGGGATCGCGGTACTGGTCGGTGCCACCGCCCTGTTCATCGGCTTCTCCGCGCGCCAGATCGCCGCCGCGCAGCACACCCGCGATGCGGTGGAGGCCGGCGAACTCTAGCCGAACCTGTCGCTAAGGTGTCGGCTGTGATCACCCGCATGTCCGAGCTGTTCCTGCGCACGTTGCGCGACGACCCGGCCGACGCCGAGGTGCCCAGCCACAAGCTGCTGATCCGGGCCGGCTACATCCGGCCGATCGGCCCAGGGTTGTACAGCTGGCTGCCGTTGGGCCTGCGGGTGCTGCGCAACATCGAGAAGATCGTCCGCGACGAGATGAATGCCATTGGGGGGCAAGAGATTCTGTTCCCCGCGTTGCTGCCCCGGGCCCCGTACGACACGACGAACCGGTGGACGGAATATGGCGACGGCGTGTTCCGGCTGCAGGACCGACGCGGCAACGACTATCTGCTCGGCCCGACCCACGAGGAGCTGTTCACTCTGACGGTCAAGGGGGAGTACAGCAGCTACAAGGATTTCCCGCTGCTGCTGTACCAAATCCAGACCAAGTACCGCGACGAGGCCCGGCCGAGGGCGGGGATCCTGCGCGGCCGCGAGTTCATCATGAAGGACTCGTACTCCTTCGACGTCGACGACGACGGGCTCAAGGCCGCGTACCACGCACATCGCGACGCCTACCAGCGGATCTTCCATCGGCTGGGTGTCCGCTACGTCATCGTCTCGGCGGTCTCCGGGGCGATGGGAGGCAGCGCATCGGAGGAGTTCCTTGCCGAAAGCGACATCGGCGAGGACACGTTCGTGCGGTGCCTGGAGTCGGGCTATGCCGCCAACGTCGAGGCGGTGATCACCGCGGTGCCAGAGTCGCTGCCCATCGAGGGTCAGCCCGAGGCCAAGGCGTACGACACGCCCGGCACGCCGACCATCGCGACGCTGGTGGAGTGGGCAAACGCCGCCCTGGATCGCGAGGTCACCGCCGCGGACACACTCAAGAACGTGGTGCTCAAGGTCCGCCTGCCCGGCGGCGAGTGGGAGCTGCTGGCCGTTGGCGTGCCCGGTGACCGCGAGGTCGACGAGAAACGGCTCGGCGCCGCGCTCGACCCGGCCGAGTACGCCTTGCTTGACGACGCCGACTTCGCAAGGCACCGCTTCCTGGCGAAGGGTTATATCGGCCCGAAAGCATTGCTGGCCAACGGAGTTCGTTATCTGGTCGACCCGCGGGTGGTTGACGGCACGTCGTGGATCACCGGCGCGGACGAGCCGGGCAAGCATGTCGTCGGCCTCGTCGCGGGGCGTGATTTCGTGCCCGACGGCACGATCGAGGCGGCGGAGGTGCGCGACGGCGACCCGTCACCGGACGGGGCAGGCCCGCTTGTGGCAGCACGCGGCATCGAGGTGGGCCACATTTTCCAGCTGGGCCGCAAGTACACCGACGCATTCTCGGCCGACGTGCTCGGGGAGGACGGCAAACCGGTGCGCCTGACCATGGGTTCCTACGGCATCGGGGTGTCCCGGCTTGTCGCGGTGATCGCCGAACAGCACCACGACGAGCTGGGCCTGCGCTGGCCGTCGTCGGTGTCGCCGTTCGACGCCCACGTGGTGATCGCCAACAAGGACAGCGCGGCCCGGGCGGGCGCCGCGGAGCTGGCCGCCGACCTGGACCGGCTCGGTGTCGAGGTACTGCTCGATGACCGGCTGGCCTCGCCCGGGGTGAAATTCAACGACGCCGAGCTGCTCGGGGTCCCGTGGATCGTCGTCGTCGGGCGAGGATGGTCGGACGGCATAGTCGAGCTGCGCAATCGGTTCACCGGCGAGACCCGCGAAATACCAGTGCACAGCGCCGCCACCGACATTTCGGCGGCACTTGCGGGTTAGCTACTCCCTACCGCCGGGGAACGCGACCGTGATCGGCCATCCGCCCAGCACCCGGCTCCACCGGGCCGCCGCCACCGCACACTGCGTCAGCGCCGTCACCGCGAACTCCCGGTCCTGCTGGGCGGTCGCCTGTTCGAGGACCGCCCGCCACGCCACGGCTGCGTCCTCTTCCATCCGCACCGCCAGATTGGCGGCGTCGGTCGGATTGTCGACCTCGATGGGCAACTGGTAGCCGTCCGCGGGCAGCGGCGGATCGACCGACCGGGACTTCAGCCTCGAGACCGCCCCCTCGCGTAGCTCCCGGTGTTGCGCCATCGACGACGACACCAGATCGTTGACGTCGGGTGTCGAATGGGCGGAGACGATCCCGTAGCCGTAGATGGTCGCATGCTCCGTCGCGACCGCATCGAACAGTTCGCCGTCGCCCGCGCCCGCCGGTCGTGACGGGCTGGCCGGTGGAGAGGTGGTCGGGGTCGGCTGGGGGGAGGTCACTGCGTCGCCCCCGGTGGGACCAGCGAGACGCTGTAGGCCGCGGTGCAGGAGGCGGCGATCGAGCCGAGAAGCCCCGCCCGATACCCGGACATCGTGGCCGCCAGCTGCGTGGCGCTGTCAGCCGACTGACGCAGCGCGCCGATGACCTCCGCAGTCGTCGGCGCCTTCGCCGGCGGGGCGGTGGATCTGCTCGGCGTCGTGGTCGGCGCCGCTTTGCCAACCATCCGGACAAGCTCGTCGGACAGGGCCTGAGCGTGCGCCGACCTTTCCGCCGCCACCGTTGTCAGCGCCTGCGCGATCGGCGGGCGCGCGGCGGCCGCGGCCTCGGTCGCCAGCTGGCTGTCGTCGCGTGCCCGGTTGAGTTGCCCGGCGAGATCGTCGACTTCGGATGACGGTGGCGAAGACCCACACCCGGCCGCGGCCGCTCCCAGCACGGCCAGGCCCGCCGCCCCGAGCAATACACGTCGCCTGGAGACGGTCGGCGGGTAGCTCGGCACGAGCAACATCCTGCCATTGCCATCACCGCCCGGGTGACGCTGCGTGTTCGCTGGACCCGGCCGCGCGTTTGCCGTGTGACACGGCGCCGCTGGCGTATCGTTGATAGACGGTTCCAAGTTGCGCCGCGGGGAATCGTGTCCGGACAACTCAAGATGAGGAGCTCGCCGTGACGGAGCGGTCTGCGGGATTACCGTCGCAGAAGCAGGTGATCGAGCTACTCGACGGCGAGTTCGCGCGCGCGGGTTATGAAATCGAGGACGTGGTGATCGACGCGGCCACCCGCCCGCCCCGAATCACCGTCGTGGCCGACGGTGACGAGGGCTTGGATCTGGACTCGATCGCGGCACTGTCCAGGTCGGCATCGGAGTTGCTGGACCGCATCGACTCCGCCCCTTCCCGCGGCACGTCCTACGTCCTGGAGGTCACCTCGCCGGGGGTGGATCGGCCGCTGACCACGGAGAGGCATTACCGGCGTGCCCGCGGCCGCAAAGTGGAGCTGACGCTTTCTGACGGCTCGCAGCTGACCGGCCGATTGGGTGAATTCCGCGACGGCAGTGTGCGGCTGGTGGTGCGCGAGGGTGGCGGGGCCAACTTCTCGGTCCGCGAACTGCCCGTGGACCGCATCACCAAAGCCGTTGTCCAGGTTGAGTTTTCGCCGCCAAATCAGCGCGAGCTGGAGCTGGCAGGCCAATCTGGGAAGGAGGCCGGAGCGTGAACATCGACATGGCGGCCTTGCATGCCATCGAGGCCGACAAAGGCATCTCGGTCGACGTCGTCGTCGACACCATCAAGTCCGCCCTGCTCACCGCCTACCGCCATACCGAGGGCCACGAGGCCGATGCCCGCATTGAAATCGACCGCAAGACCGGGCTCGTCAAGGTGATCGCACGCGAGGTCGACGCCGACGGCAACGTCATCGGTGAGTGGGACGACACCCCAGAGGGTTTCGGCCGCATCGCCGCGACCACCGCGCGCCAGGTGATCCTGCAGCGGCTGCGCGACGCCGAGAACGAGAAGAATTATGGCGAGTTCTCCGCCCGGGAGGGCGACATCGTCGCGGGTGTCATCCAGCGCGATGCCCGCGCCAATGCGCGCGGACTTGTCGTCGTTCGGATGGGCAGTGAGACCAAGGGCTCCGAAGGCGTCATTCCCGCCGCCGAACAGGTCCCGGGCGAACGCTACGAGCACGGTGACCGGCTGCGCTGCTACGTCGTCGGCGTGGCCCGCGGCACGCGCGAACCACTGATCACGTTGTCGCGCACTCATCCGAACCTGGTGAGAAAGCTGTTCTCGCTGGAGGTCCCCGAAATCGCCGACGGGTCTGTCGAGATCGTCGCGGTGGCGCGGGAGGCCGGCCATCGCTCCAAGATCGCGGTCACGTCGCGGTTGCCCGGGCTCAACGCCAAGGGCGCCTGCATCGGGCCGATGGGTCAGCGGGTGCGCAACGTGATGAGCGAGCTGTCCGGCGAGAAGATCGACATCATCGACTACGACGCGGACCCGGCCCGGTTCGTGGCCAACGCGCTCTCCCCGGCCAAGGTGGTGTCAGTGAGCGTCATCGACGAGTCCGCGCGCGCCGCCCGGGTCGTTGTGCCCGATTTCCAGCTGTCACTGGCGATCGGCAAGGAGGGCCAGAACGCCCGGTTGGCGGCCCGGCTGACGGGCTGGCGGATCGACATCCGAAGCGATGCCGCGCCATCAGCCGATCCCCAACGGGATCCCGGGACCGCCCACGGCGCGGTTCACGACCGGTAGTCCCAGCTCCGACGCCCCAGCCGGTTCAGGTCGGAAGAACAGGGACGGTAGACTCAGCTGTGATCCAGCGCGAGACTTCGGCTTCAGCGCACCGACGCCCGGATGGACCGGTTCGGACGTGCGTTGGCTGCCGAAAGCGAGAGCTGGCCGTCGAACTGCTTCGAGTGGTCGCTGTCGGCGGCGGGAATGGCACTTGTGCCGTGACCGTTGACTCAGCGAGAAAGCTGCCGGGGCGGGGTGCCTGGCTGCATCCCGATCCGCAGTGTCTGCGAGCAGCAATTCGGCGGCGAGCGTTCGTTCGAGCGCTGCGCATCACCGGCTCACCGGATATCACCGCGGTGCAGGAGCACTTCGAGAAATCGGAGCACCCGACCACCCCGGCAACAGAACAGGTAGCGAAGAACATGAGCACACCGTGAAGTCCCGATGACCATGCGTCATAGCTAACCCCAGGCGCGGCCTACCACCGCCGTCGCCTCTAGACAGGAGATGTAGTGGCAGGTAAGGCCCGCGTACACGAGTTAGCGAAGGAACTCGGTGTTACCAGCAAGGAAGTCCTCGCCCGGCTGAGCGAGCAGGGCGAATTCGTTAAATCCGCGTCCTCAACGGTGGAGGCCCCCGTCGCGCGCCGGCTGCGCGAGTCGTTCGGTGGAGCAAAGCGCGCGGCGGAGAAGGTCAAAAGCGACGGCAACGGCTCGCCGGCCAAGGCCGCCGCGCCGACGGCCGCGCCCACCAAGGCTCCGGCGGCCACGCCGGCGCCCGCAGCGGAACCTCCCGCTGCGCCCGCGGCCGCTGCAGCGCCACCGGCTGCCGCCGCGCCGGCGCGACCCGCTCCCACCCCGGGCGTGACCCCCGGCCCGCGGCCGGGTCCCGCGCCCAAGCCCGCCGCGCGGACCCCGCGCGTCGGCAACAATCCGTTCTCCTCGGCGCAGCCGGTCGAGCGGCCGATTCCGCGCCCGCAGGCGCCGCGTCCGGGCGCTCCGCGTCCCGGCGCTCCACGGCCCGGTGTGTCACCAGGCAATATGCCCCCGCGTCCCGGTGGGTCCGCGCCCGGTCGAGCACCGCGCACCGGCGCACCCCGGCCCGGACCCGGCGGACGTGGCCCTGGGGCGACGCCCGGTGGCCGCCCCGGTGGTGGCGGCGGCGGTAACTACCGCGGCGGCGGCGGAGGTGGTGGCGGCGGCGGTGCTGCCCCCGCGGGTGCCGGCTATCGCGGTCGCCCGGGTGGCGGTGGCGGCGGCGGACGCCCCGGACAGCGCGGCGGAGCCGCAGGCGCGTTCGGTCGTCCCGGTGGCGCGCCCAAGCGCGGCCGCAAGTCGAAGCGGC
>DATARY010000224.1:0-36885 GCA_036263935.1 Mycobacterium sp. | reverse complement strand
GCTCTGCCGTGCCACCGACGCCCGGCTGTTGAAGTAGGTCGCTATGCCAGCCAGGATCATCACCGGCACACTCACCGCGATCAACGCAGGCCGACTGAATTCGCTGAACGCGTCCAGCCCGGTGGTCTGCCTGATGGCCGCGCCGATCGGCGCCCCGAACAGGTTCGCGTCCAGGAAATGCCCCACATCGGTGGCGCTGAACACATAGTTGCCGATGCTGCGGTTCTGCTCAACGGAGAGACCCAACCGCCCGATGCCGCTCTGCGTGCGGTTGAAAGACATCAGCACGTGATACAGACCGATGAACACCGGAATCTGCGCGAAAATCGGCAGGCAGCCCATCAGCGGGTTGAACCCGTGTTCACGCTGCAGCTTCTGCATCTCCAGCGCCATGCGCTGACGGTCCTTGCCGTATTTCTTCTGCAGCGCCTTGATCTGGGGCTGCAGCTCCTGCATCTGTCGCGTCGTCCGGATCTGCCGGACGAACGGCTTGTACAGAATCGCGCGCAGGGTGAAGACAAGGAACATCACCGCCAGCGCCCACGTAAAGAAGTTCGACGGGCCAAGAACGAAGGCGAACGCCTTGTACCAGACCCACATGATCGCCGACACCGGGTAGTAGATGATGTCCAGGCTGAACCAGTTAAACACGCGTCTCGCTCTCCAGATCCTCCGCGGCTTGTGCGTCTGCGCTGATGCCCCTCGGCGACGCGTCGCGGCGTTCGGGTATCGGGTCCCATCCTCCCCGATGCCACGGCCCACACTTCAGGAGCCTGATGGTGGCCAACCACCCGCCGCGGATCAGCCCGTACTCGTTCAACGCGTCCACCGCGTACTGGCTGCAGGTCGGGGTGAACCGACATGTCGGCAATCGCTGCGCGGAGATGGTGTGTCGATACAGCTGGACGAGGAATATCGCGCACTGGGCGGCCGCCGACCCTATCGAACGCTTCACTGCGCAGCTCCGTCTCGCGGGCGAGCGCGGCGCAGTGCCGTTCGCAGTTCCTGTTCGAGGCGCGCCGAGATCGCGTCGCGACTGCTCGGCAGTGCCCGGATCACCACCCGATCCGCCGGGTCGAGCTCACCGATCAGCGCGCGGGCGACGTGGCGGAGACGACGGGCCACCCGATGCCGTTGCACGGCGCTGCCGACCGACTTCCCAACCACAAGGCCGATCTTGGGTCCACCCTCGGTGGCGTCGTCCTTGGAGCGCAACGTGTGCACGACGAGGTCGGGCTGCACCGCCCGCACCCCTTTGTTGACCGTGGCACCGAATTCCGTCGACCGCGTCATCCGGTACCGAGCCGGAAGCACCGCGCTAGATCCTGCGTCGAATCACGCAGTTAGCGAACGGCGCCCCTTGGCGCGCCGGTTGGACACGATCGCCCGGCCGGCCCGGGTCCGCATCCGCAGCCGGAAGCCGTGCACGCGTGCCCGGCGCCGATTGTTGGGCTGAAAGGTCCGCTTGCCCTTGGCCACGGCTGTCTCTCCTCATTCCGTATGGCACCCGTTAACCCACGCCGATGAATGCTCATACCGGTGGGACGCGGTTGCCGCTTAGTAAGCTCGTGCGTCTCGCTTGCTAGCCGGCGCGGTCTCCGGTCATTTCCGGATCGCAGCCGTATCACCACTTTCGGGCGACTGTTCGAGGGTACTGACGAGATTTCGCTGGGTCAAACCTGGCCCAGTTCGGGCCAAACGGTTGACAGCAGCCACAACCGTCACGTCGTCGCGGAACCTGCAAATCAACCCCTACGAATGTTGCAGAACGGTTGGCACCCGCGCCGAAAACTGTTAGCTTCTGCCAATGCCGTTTCGATAACGGAATGGCGACAGACAACGAAGTGAGGATGCCCACTAAGTCGCGAGCCCACAGGCCGCAGTACTTCTTGTGACCTGTGACGAGCCCCGGCCCGCGGCGTCCTCGCCGGTAGACAACCGAACGACGACGGCTGTTCTGTTTCCACAACCTGTGGATAACTATGTGGACAGTTCGTCATCGTTCCTTTGGTGGTCTCTGCGGCGGCCGCGAGGGGGTACTCGTCATTGATCGCTGACCCCGACCCACCCTTCGTCGCCGTCTGGAACAACGTCGTTGCCGAACTGAACGGCGACGCCGAACCAAACGGAACCGTCAACAGCGATCCCGGTGTCCCCACCCTCACCCCACAGCAAAGGGCGTGGCTAAAGCTGGTCCAGCCACTTGTCATCACCGAAGGGTTTGCCCTGTTGTCGGTGCCGTCGCCGTTTGTGCAAAACGAGATCGAGCGGCACCTGCGCGAGCCCATCATCACCGCCCTGAGCCGACACCTGGGCCAGCGCGTCGAACTCGGTGTGCGTATCGCATCACCGGATAATGCCGAATCCGATGACGGCTTCAACGGGTTGAACGCGCCGACGACTGCCACGGAACCCGATGAGGTCGACGAAGATTTCGAGGCCCTTGCCAGCGCCGAGGAAAGTTGGCCTACCTACTTCACCCACCGCACGCAAAACTCTCGCGCCGACGAGGCGAGCGCGGTCAATCTGAACCGCAGGTACACCTTCGACACGTTCGTCATCGGCGCCTCCAACAGGTTCGCTCACGCCGCGACGCTCGCGATTGCTGAGGCGCCGGCGCGCGCCTACAACCCACTGTTCATTTGGGGCGAATCCGGTCTAGGTAAGACGCACCTCTTGCACGCGGCCGGGAACTACGCCCAGCGACTCTTCCCTGGCATGCGGGTCAAGTACGTGTCCACCGAAGAGTTCACCAACGACTTCATCAACTCGCTTCGCGACGACCGCAAGGCGTCCTTCAAGCGCAGTTACCGCGACATCGACGTGCTCCTGGTCGACGACATCCAGTTCATCGAGGGCAAGGAAGGTATCCAGGAGGAGTTCTTCCACACCTTCAACACGCTGCACAACGCCAACAAGCAGATCGTCATCTCCTCCGACCGACCGCCCAAGCAGCTCGCCACTCTCGAAGACCGACTGCGAACCCGGTTCGAGTGGGGGTTGATCACCGATGTTCAACCACCAGAGCTCGAGACACGGATCGCGATCCTTCGCAAGAAAGCGCAGATGGACCGCCTCGATGTACCCGGCGACGTCCTCGAACTCATCGCGAGCAGCATCGAGCGGAATATCCGAGAGCTCGAAGGTGCACTGATTCGTGTCACCGCGTTCGCCTCGCTCAACAAGACCCCAATCGACAGGTCGTTGGCCGAGATCGTGCTCCGCGACCTCATCTCCGACGCCACGACCATGCAAATCAGCACCGCTGCGATCATGGCCGCCACAGCGGAGTACTTCGAAACCACCGTCGAGGAATTGCGCGGGCCCGGCAAGACCCGTGCGCTGGCACAATCCCGACAGATCGCCATGTACCTGTGCCGCGAACTCACCGATCTGTCACTACCCAAGATCGGCCAAGCCTTCGGCCGCGATCACACCACCGTCATGTACGCCGAGAAGAAGATCCGTGGCGAGATGGCCGAACGCCGTGAGGTGTTCGATCACGTCAAGGAACTCACCACTCGAATCCGGCAACGCGCCAAGCGCTGATCGCCGCTCCGACCGGTTCTGACGAAAAATTCTGCAAAAAACTTTGGCACCGCGCGCACCAGTTGTCACACCGAACCGGTGTGAATGCGCGTGTGCACAACTTGCGTCCAACCGTTGAACTACCGGCCTCTTCGCTCACAACGGGTCGTGAATCCACACCGCTCGCGGCGCCAACCCCAATTCATCCACAATCGACTCACAACCCAACACACTTGTCATGCAGGGCGGACATCGGTTCATCCCCAATTTCCACAAGACCTAATACTGTTGCTCGTATATATCCGAAGGTTCTTCTTGGAAGAAGCCGCCTGGGGAAGCATCGAATCGGCCCGTGCCGGAACCGTTTGCGGCGTTCATTGTCAGCCCGCTCGATTAGCTTTCAAGTTGGGGCGGAAAGCTCTACGGTGGTTCATCGACAGCCGTTACCTTCGTGCCAACGCATCGTCGAGACGCGTAGTGAGAGACCGGGAAACCGCTGGTTAGAGCTTGTTGTGGTATTGATCGAAGGGACGCTATGGACGTGGCGACGACAACCGTTGGTCTCACCGATTTGAAGTTCCGCCTAGTGCGCGAAGACTTCGCCGACGCAGTGGCGTGGGTTGCCCGAAATCTTCCAACGAGACCCACCATTCCAGTCCTGGCCGGCGTGCTCCTGACGGGTTCGGACGAGGGATTGACGATCTCGGGATTCGACTACGAAGTGTCGGCTGAAGTACGGGTTGGCGCCGAAATCGCTTCTCCGGGTAGCGTTTTGGTGTCGGGGCGATTGTTGTCCGACATCACTCGGGCGTTGCCGGCCAAGCCCGTCGACGTCAGCGTTGACGGCACACGGGTGTCGTTGACGTGCGGCAGCGCCCGTTTCTCGTTGCCGACGATGGCGGTGGAGGATTACCCGACGTTACCGACGCTGCCCGACGAAACGGGCGTCATTTCGGCGGAGCTGTTCGCCGAAGCCATCGGCCAGGTCGCTGTCGCAGCGGGCCGAGACGACACTTTGCCGATGCTGACCGGCATCCGCGTTGAAATTTCGGGTGAGAAGGTCGTTTTGGCGGCCACCGACAGGTTCCGGCTTGCGGTTCGGGAGCTGACCTGGTCGACGGCATCGGCGGACATCGAGGCTGCGGTGCTGGTGCCGGCCAAGACGTTGGCCGAGGCGGCGAAGGCGGGCGCCGACGGCGCAGAAGTCCACTTATCGTTGGGGGCCGGGTCAGCGGTCGGCAAGGAGGGCCTGCTTGGAATTCGAAGCGAAGGTAAGCGCAGCACCACCCGCCTACTGGACGCGGAGTTCCCGAAGTTCCGCCAGCTGCTGCCGACCGAGCACACAGCCGTGGCCACCATCGGCGTGGCGGAACTGACCGAGGCGATCAAGCGCGTCGCGTTGGTCGCAGACCGCGGCGCCCAGGTACGGATGGAATTCGCCGAGGACGCGTTACGGCTTTCGGCCGGCGCTGATGATGTGGGTCGGGCCGAAGAGGATCTTCCTGTGGAGTTTTCCGGTGACCCGTTGACCATCGCGTTCAACCCGACATACCTAACGGATGGCTTGGGTTCGCTGCACTCAGAGCGCGTGACGTTTGGTTTTACGACACCCAGCCGTCCCGCGGTGTTGCGCCCGGCGGGTGAGGATGATGGGTCTGTCGGGGCGACCGGCTCCTTCCCGGCTGCTCAAACCGAATACGTGTACCTGTTGATGCCGGTGCGGCTTCCTGGCTGACCGGCCCTATCGCCACGAAAGAGGCGCACACATGCAGCTGGGTCTTGTCGGCTTGGGCAAAATGGGCTTCAACATGCGTGAACGCCTGCGTGAGGGTGGCC
This sequence comes from Mycobacterium sp., assembly GCA_036263935.1. Taxonomy (GTDB): domain Bacteria; phylum Actinomycetota; class Actinomycetes; order Mycobacteriales; family Mycobacteriaceae; genus Mycobacterium. Next base: position 31,521 of record DATARY010000224.1, on the reverse strand, counting down.
ACGAAATAGTCGGTTATGACCCGCGACCCGAGGTGACCGACGTCCCGACGCTGGCGGCCCTGGCAAAGGAGTTGTCGGCGCCGCGCGTGGTGTGGGTGATGGTACCTTCCGGACCCATCACGCATGAGACCATCACCACCTTGTCTGACGAGCTCAGCGCGGGCGATCTGATGATCGACGGAGGAAACTCGCGTTACACGGAGGACGGTCCACACGCAGAGGCGTTGGGCGCCAAGGGAATTGCGTATATCGATGCCGGAGTGTCAGGTGGAGTCTGGGGCCTGACGGAAGGCTATGGGCTGATGGTTGGCGGGACCGACGCCGACGTTGAGCGGGCGATGCCGATTTTTGACACATTGCGGCCGCCGGGACCCCGCGAAGACGGGTTCGTGCATGCGGGCCCGGTAGGCGCGGGTCACTTCGCGAAGATGGTGCACAACGGCATCGAGTATGCACTGATGACCGCCTACGCAGAGGGCTACGAAATGTTGGCCGCCGAGGACCTGATCAAGGATCCGCAGGCCGTCTTTCAGGCCTGGACCAACGGGACTGTGGTGCGCTCCTGGCTCCAGCAGCTGCTCGCAAAGGCGCTCAAGGAGGACCCCGAGCTGAAGGAGATCAGGGGCTACACGGAGGACTCGGGCGAGGGCCGGTGGGCTGTGGAAGAGGCGATTCGGTTGCGCGTCCCGGTCCCCGGGATTGCGGCATCGCTGTTCGCCCGATTCTTGTCGCGTCAGGACGACTCCCCGACGATGAAGGCCGTCGCCGCCCTGCGCAACCAGTTTGGTGGACACGCCGTGAAGAGGATCAGCGAGTCGGGGTAGGTGTACGTACGCTGTCTTGGATTACGCGACTTTCGGTCGTGGGCGCAGATCGATCTGGATCTCGAGCCGGGCCGAACGGTGTTCGTTGGGCCAAACGGCTTCGGGAAGACGAATCTTGTTGAGGCCCTGTGGTATTCGTCAACACTCGGATCACACCGGGTGGCTTCGGATGGCCCACTGATCCGGACCGGCGCCGACCGGGCGGTCGTGTCGACCATCGTGGTGAATGAGGGCCGCGAACTCGCGGTGGACCTGGAGATCGCGGCGGGCCGGGCCAACAAGGCACGACTGAACCGCTCCCCCGTTCGGGCCGCGCGCGAGGTGCTGGGCGTGCTGCGGGCGGTGTTGTTCGCTCCGGAGGATCTGGCGCTGGTCCGCGGCGAACCAGGCGAGCGGCGCCGTTACCTCGACGAACTCGCGACCACTCGGCGCCCTCAGATCGGGGCGGTGCGCGCCGACTATGACAGGGTGCTCCGACAGCGCACAGCCCTGCTCAAGACGGCTTCGGCCGCGCGTCAACGCGGAGACCGCGGCGTGCTGGACACCCTCGATGTCTGGGACGGCCACCTTGCGGCGCACGGTGCACAACTGATCGCCGCGCGCGTCGCGCTGGTCACCCAGCTGGCACCGGAGGTGGAAAAGGCCTATCAGCTGTTGGCGCCGGCGTCGCGGCCGGCCGCGGTCCGCTACCGTAGCGGCACCGAGGCCGTCGAAGAGGAGGCGGCCGCGGGGACCGATCGTGTCGAGGTGTTCGAAGCCGCGTTGCGCGACGCGTTGGCGCGCCGTCGCGACGCCGAACTGGAACGGGGAGTCTGCCTGGTCGGTCCGCACCGCGACGATCTGGAGTTGCGGCTGGGCGATCAGGTGGCGAAAGGCTTTGCAAGCCACGGGGAATCGTGGTCGATCACGGTGGCGCTGCGACTTGCGGCCTATGAGCTATTGCGCGCCGACGGTGGTGACCCGGTGCTGCTGCTGGACGATGTCTTCGCCGAACTGGACAGCGCGCGCAGGCAGGCCCTGGCGAATGTCGCAGCGTCGGCGGAACAGGTGTTGGTCACCGCGGCGGTGCACGATGACATTCCCGCGGATTGGGACGCCCGCAGGATCGAGATCACAATGCACGACGACGACAGTGGCCGAGTTTCGATGGTGCAGCCGTGACCGACGATGACGAATCCGAAGCCGGACCCCCCGCACATCTCGCCGGGCTCGTCGGTATGGATCTGGTGCGTCGCACCCTGGAGGAGGCGCGCGGTGCCGCGAGGATTCAAGGAAAGGACGTCGGTCATGGGCGCGGATCCCCGCACCGGCGGGTCGCCGGCAGCAGCCGTCGCCGCTGGTCGGGACCCGGACCGGACTCACGGGACCCGCAACCGCTCGGCGCGGCGACACGCGACCTGGCCCGAAGCCGCGGCTGGGCGGCGCGGGTTGCCGAGGGTTCGGTGTTGGGTCGGTGGGCGGGTGTGGTCGGTGAGCAGATCGCCGCGCATGCCACCCCGACGTCGTTGACGGACGGGGTGCTTACCATCTCCGCCGAGTCCACCGCGTGGGCGACGCAGCTGAGGATGGTGCAGGCGCAACTGCTGGCCAAGATTGCCGCGGCGGTCGGAGACGGCGTCGTGAACTCGCTCAAAGTGGTCGGTCCGGTGGCGCCGTCGTGGCGCAAAGGCGCCTATCACATCGCGGGCCGAGGCCCCCGCGATACCTATGGATAGGGCCAGCGAGGCGGTTCCCTGAGAGCCGCTACAACGGCGCGACCCCTTTTCTCAAGCGTCTTGACGCACCTCGGACCACGAAATTCCACAGACGGCGCATTTAGGTGTGTAGAAACGCCGCCTCAGAATCGGTCCTGTCGCCATCTGACGGTAGGATGAATGAATGACTTGCCGGCGGTAACCGAATACCGCCGCTGCGACCCCCAAGGAGAAGCTTCCGCCCGTGGCTGCTGCGAAGAAGAAGGCACAAGAGGAATACGGCGCCCAGTCGATCACGATTCTCGAGGGGCTGGAGGCTGTCCGCAAACGGCCGGGCATGTATATCGGCTCGACCGGCGAGCGGGGCCTACACCACCTCATCTGGGAGGTGGTCGACAACGCGGTCGACGAGGCGATGGCCGGCTACGCCACCAAGGTGGACGTCCGGCTGCTTGAGGACGGCGGCGTCGAGGTTACCGACGATGGCCGCGGCATCCCAGTTGCCATGCACTCCTCAGGAGTGCCGACCGTCGACGTGGTGATGACCCAGCTGCACGCAGGCGGCAAGTTCGATTCCGACGCGTACGCGGTGTCCGGCGGGCTGCACGGTGTCGGCGTTTCGGTGGTCAACGCGCTGTCCGCCCGGCTTGAGGTGGAGATCAAACGCGACGGTCACGAGTGGTCGCAGTACTACGACCAGTCGGTGCCAGGGACCCTCAAGCAAGGCGAAGCCACCAAGAAGACGGGAACGGTCGTGCGGTTCTGGGCCGACCCGAACGTGTTCGAGACCACAACATACGACTTCGAGACCGTCGCACGCCGACTGCAGGAGATGGCGTTCCTTAACAGGGGCCTGACCATCACCTTGTCCGATGAGCGGGTGACTGCCGAAGAAGTGGTCGACGAGGTAGTCAGCGATGTGGCCGAGGCCCCGAAGTCGGCTGAGGAGAAGGCCGCCGAGGCCGCGGCGCCGCACAAGGTGAAGAACCGCACTTTCCACTACCCCGGCGGATTGGTCGACTACGTCAAGCACATCAACCGGACGAAGTCGCCGATCCACCCGAGCATTGTGGACTTCTCGGGCAAGGGCGACGGCCACGAGGTCGAGATCGCGATGCAGTGGAACGCTGGCTACTCCGAGTCGGTGCACACCTTCGCCAACACGATCAACACCCATGAGGGCGGCACTCACGAAGAAGGGTTCCGGGCGGCGCTGACCAGCGTGGTCAACAAGTACGCCAAGGACAAGAAGCTGCTCAAGGAGAAAGATCCGAACCTCACGGGGGATGACATCCGTGAAGGCCTCGCGGCCGTCATCTCGGTGAAGGTGTCGGAGCCGCAGTTCGAGGGGCAGACGAAGACCAAGCTCGGCAACACCGAAATGAAGTCGTTCGTGCAGAAGATCTGCAACGAGCAGTTGAGCCATTGGTTCGAAGCCAACCCGGCCGAGGCCAAAACAGTTGTGAACAAGGCGGTTTCGTCGGCGCAGGCGCGTATCGCGGCCCGGAAGGCCCGCGAGCTGGTGCGCCGCAAGAGCGCAACGGACATCGGTGGGCTGCCCGGCAAGCTGGCCGACTGCCGGTCCACCGACCCCCGCAAGTCGGAACTGTATGTGGTGGAGGGTGATTCGGCTGGCGGTTCGGCGAAGAGCGGCCGCGACTCGATGTTCCAGGCGATCCTGCCATTGCGCGGCAAGATCATCAACGTCGAGAAGGCCCGCATCGACCGGGTGCTGAAGAACACTGAAGTGCAGGCGATCATCACCGCGCTCGGCACCGGTATTCACGACGAGTTCGACATCACCAAGCTGCGGTACCACAAGATCGTGCTGATGGCCGACGCCGACGTTGACGGCCAGCACATTTCGACGCTGCTGTTGACGCTGCTGTTCCGGTTCATGAAGCCGCTGGTCGAGAACGGCCACATCTTCCTTGCGCAGCCACCGCTGTACAAGCTGAAGTGGCAGCGCAGCGATCCGGAGTTCGCCTACTCCGACCGTGAGCGCGACGGGTTGCTCGAGACCGGGCTCAAGGCGGGCAAGAAGATCAACAAGGATGACGGCATCCAGCGGTACAAGGGTCTTGGCGAGATGGATGCCAAGGAGTTGTGGGAGACGACGATGGACCCGTCTGTGCGGGTGCTGCGTCAGGTGACGTTGGACGACGCCGCCGCGGCTGACGAGCTGTTCTCGATTCTGATGGGCGAGGATGTCGAAGCTCGCCGCAGTTTCATCACCCGCAATGCCAAAGACGTTCGCTTTCTTGATGTTTAAGGGCAGATTCTAACCCAAGGGAACATATGACTGACACCACGTTGCCGCCAGGCGACGAAGCAGGAGATCGCGTCGAGCCGGTCGACATCCAGCAGGAGATGCAGCGCAGCTACATCGACTACGCGATGAGCGTCATCGTCGGTCGTGCGCTGCCTGAGGTCCGTGATGGCCTCAAACCAGTGCACCGACGGGTGCTGTACGCGATGTTCGACTCTGGCTTCCGGCCCGATCGCAGCCATGCGAAATCCGCACGCTCCGTTGCCGAAACGATGGGCAACTACCACCCGCACGGTGACGCGTCGATCTACGACACCCTGGTGCGGATGGCCCAGCCGTGGTCGCTGCGCTACCCGTTGGTCGACGGCCAGGGAAACTTCGGCTCGCCAGGCAACGACCCACCAGCGGCGATGAGGTACTGTCTTACGGGCGATGCGTTGGTACGGTTGCCGTTTGGGCAGTCGGTCCGGATCGCCGACATCGTTTCCGGCGCTCGGCCGAACTCCGACAACGTGATCGAGCTCAAAGTGCTTGGACGGCATGGCACGCCGGTTGTCGCGGATCGACTGTTCCATTCGGGTGACCACCACACCTACACGGTCACGACCACCGAAGGCCATTCGGTCACAGGCACGGCGAATCACCCCCTGCTGTGCCTGGTTGACGTCGCCGGCGTACCGACGCTGCTGTGGAAATTGATCGAAGAGATCAGTCCAGGCGACTATGTGGTATTGAACGCCGAGTGTGTAGGGTCCGGATGCGAAACACGGGTGACGCCGTACATGACCCCCACAGTCGACGATGTACCGGGTCTGGCTCATTTCCTGGCTACGCACGGCGACGACCGGGACGCCGCGGCCATCGCGACCGACCTCACCGACGGCCGGTTCTACTACACCCGCGTCGCATCGGTGACGGCTTCCGGCGTGCAGCCCGTGTACAGCCTGCGCGTCGACACCGCCGACCACGCGTTCATCGCCAACGGTTTCGTCAGCCACAACACCGAGGCGCGCCTGACTCCGTTGGCGATGGACATGCTGCGGGAAATCGACGAGGAGACAGTCGATTTCATTCCGAACTACGACGGCCGGGTACAGGAGCCGACCGTCCTGCCGAGCCGGTTCCCGAACCTGCTCGCTAACGGGTCGGGCGGCATCGCGGTCGGCATGGCGACCAACATCCCGCCACACAACCTCGGCGAGCTCGCCGAAGCGGTGTACTGGTGCCTGGAAAACCACGAGGCCGACGAAGAGGCCACGCTGGCCGCGGTCACCGAACGCGTGAAGGGGCCGGATTTCCCCACCTCCGGCTTGATCGTTGGCTCCCAAGGCATTTCGGACACCTACGCTACGGGCCGCGGTTCAATCCGGATGCGTGGCGTTGTGGAGATCGAGGAGGACTCGCGCGGCCGCACCGGGATTGTCATCACCGAGCTGCCGTATCAGGTCAACCATGACAACTTCATCACCTCGATCGCCGAGCAGGTCCGCGACGGCAAGCTCGCGGGCATCTCGAACATCGAGGACCAGGGCAGCGACCGGGTCGGCATCCGCATTGTCGTGGAGCTCAAGCGCGACGCGGTGGCCAAGGTGGTGCTCAACAACCTCTACAAGCACACCCAGCTGCAGACCAGCTTCGGCGCCAACATGCTGGCGATCGTCGACGGCGTGCCCCGCACCCTGCGGCTCGATCAGCTGATCCGGCACTACGTCGATCACCAGCTCGACGTGATCGTCCGGCGCACGACCTATCGGCTGCGCAAGGCCAACGAACGGGCCCACATCCTGCGGGGTCTGGTCAAGGCGCTCGACGCGCTGGATGAAGTGATCGCGCTGATCCGAGCGTCGGAGACCGTCGACGTCGCCAAGCAAGGCCTGATCGAGCTCCTCGAGATCGACGAGATCCAGGCCCAGGCCATCCTCGACATGCAGTTGCGCCGCCTGGCCGCCCTGGAAAGGCAGCGCATCGTCGATGACCTAGCCAAGATCGAGGCCGAGATCGCCGACCTCGAAGACATCCTGGCCAAGCCCGAGCGGCAGCGCGCCATCGTGCACGACGAGCTCAAGGAGATCGTCGAGAAGCACGGCGACCTCCGGCGTACGCGGATCGTCGCGGCGGACGGCGAGGTCACGGACGAGGACCTGATCGCGCGCGAGGACGTCGTCGTCACGATCACCGAAACCGGTTACGCCAAGCGCACCAAGACCGACCTGTACCGCAGCCAGAAGCGCGGCGGTAAGGGAGTGCAGGGCGCCGGGCTGAAGCAGGACGACATCGTCAACCACTTCTTCATCTGTTCGACGCACGACTGGATCCTGTTCTTCACCACTCAGGGCCGGGTCTACCGCGCCAAGGCCTACGACCTGCCGGAGGCGTCGCGGACCGCGCGCGGTCAGCACGTCGCGAACCTGCTGGCTTTCCAGCCGGAGGAGCGTATCGCGCAGGTTATCCAGATCAAGAGCTATGAGGATGCGCCGTACTTGGTGCTGGCGACACGCAAAGGCTTGGTGAAGAAGTCCAAGCTAACCGACTTCGACTCCAACCGCTCCGGCGGCATCGTGGCGGTGAACCTGCGCGACGGCGACGAGTTGGTCGGCGCCGTGCTGTGTTCGGCCGAGGAAGACCTGCTGCTTGTGTCCGCGAAGGGTCAGTCCATCCGGTTCTCAGCAACCGACGAGGCGTTGCGGCCGATGGGCCGCGCCACCTCGGGTGTGCAGGGCATGCGATTCAACACCGACGACCGGCTGCTGTCGCTCAACGTGGTGCAAGAGGCCACATATCTGCTGGTCGCGACGGCCGGCGGCTACGCCAAGCGGACCGCGATCGAGGAGTATCCGGTCCAGGGTCGCGGCGGCAAGGGGGTGCTGACAATACAGTTCGACAAGCGGCGTGGCAGTCTGGTTGGAGCGTTGATCGTCGATGACGAGACCGAGTTGTACGCCATCACCTCGGGCGGAGGCGTCATCCGAACCGCGGCGCGCCAGGTTCGCAAGGCCGGGCGGCAGACCAAGGGCGTTCGGTTGATGAACCTGGGCCAGGGCGACACACTGGTTGCCATCGCGCGCAATGCCGAGGAGACCGATGCTGACGTCGGTGCCGAAGGCACCGACGCGGACGCAACGTAACGACGAAGGAGCCGTAGGTGAGCTCACCGAACGAGCCGAGGTACCCGCGTGCGGGGGACGGTAGCGGCAACGGTTCGGTCTCCGGATCGCCGGGCCCTGCTCACGAGGGCGGGTCGCTCGGCGCCGCGGCCGACATCCCGCCATGGCAGCGCGGCCCGGCGGCGCGTGCGTCCAGACAACCGCACCGTCAACCGCCGGAACCGCCAGCGCACACGGAAACGACCCGCAACGACACCCCGTCCGGCCGCTCCTCCGGCGTGGACGCCCGGCTCAACCGCTTCATCTCGGGCGGATCGGCACCGGCCCAGGAACCGGAGGTTCCGCCGCGGGTAGACCGCACGGAGGTCGTTCGCACCGAGGCCGTGCGGCCCGAGGCGTACGCCAGCGAACTGCCGGACCTGTCGGGGCCGATACCGCGTACGCCGCAGCAGCGCAAGCCCGCGCCGGAGCGCGCCCCATCCGAACCGCCGGCGCGGCCCGCTCCGCCGACTAGCCGCATCCCGGTCGGCAACCGCGACAAGGGGCCGGTGCGCGCCAGCATGCAGATCCGCCGGGTCGACCCGTGGAGCGCGCTAAAGGTCTCGCTCGTGTTGTCGGTTGCGCTTTTCTTCGTGTGGATGATCGCCGTCGCGTTCCTTTACCTGGTGCTCGGTGGCATGGGCGTGTGGAGCAAGCTGAACAGCAACGTCGGAGACCTGCTCACCAGTGGCGGCGGCAGCGGCGGCGAGCTGGTTTCCAGTGGCACCATCTTCGGCGGCGCGACGTTGATCGGGTTGGTCAACATCGTGTTGCTAACCGCGATGGCCACCTGTGGAGCGTTCATTTACAACCTCACCACCGATCTCGTCGGTGGTGTCGAAGTCACCCTGGCGGATCGCGACTGAGTTTGGGCCGCGGCTTACGATTGCGGTAATCTCGTCGCTCGGTCTCCCCCGCGAGCGGGAGGTCACCCCGGCATTTCGGGGGCTATAGCTCAGGCGGTTAGAGCGCTTCGCTGATAACGAAGAGGTCGGAGGTTCGAGTCCTCCTAGCCCCACGGGAAAGGTGCACACCATGAAGCTGGTGCTTCTGCTCGCCGCGATAGCTGTTGCGGTGATCGTTTGGAGGTCCCGGCACGGCGTCGAGGTGTGGCACGCAGCGGCCGATCCGCCGTCCTGACACGGTCAAGGGGCCTTAGCTCAGTTGGTAGAGCGCTGCCTTTGCAAGGCAGAAGTCAGGGGTTCGAATCCCCTAGGCTCCACACCTAGGCTCCACACCCTAGGCTCCACAAGTAAAACGGCTGGTTGACGCGGCGACGTGGTCCAGGCCCGCGATTCATGTCCCAGCATGTTCTGCAACGTCCTGATGTTCGCCCCGGCCTGGATCGCCAGCGATGCCGCGGTGTGCCGTAGCTCGTGAAGTTTGAAGTCTTACACCACGAAGTCCACTTCGGACTTCGTGCCGTATATAGAAGTTAATGGGGGTTGGGCGGATCGCGATGTTGAGGCGGTCCACCACCTGTGGGGATTTACGGTAGCGGCCCGAACAGTAAGGTCAGACGTTGGATGGTGCTATCCGGTTCCTCCGGCCTGCCGCGCGCGGACGATATCGGACAAAGTGTCGTAGATCGCTTTCGTCTCGTCGCGCCGCGCTAGCTGTTTCAGCTCCGTCGCGTCGACTTCCGAACCGTCGCCGGTCCGTCGAGGCATGTGCAGTGGGTGTTCAAGGGCGCCACCCAAGCAGACCGCCACGGCCGGAGGATTCGCCGTAACGGTTTTGCATGCCACCAATAGGCATCGTCACGGCTCCGCCAACACGGACTTGGCGGACTTGGTAGTCAGCCCCCGGCCGTTGCGGTTGTTGTAATCATCCGCCCGGTTCAGAGTTGAAACACGAGTAGTTGACTACTCGTGTTTGGGATGGACACCACCTACGGGTCATCACTTCTAGGTGACTGGATCGTCCGCGGCGCCCTCAGTGAGCTCTACCCGGTCAGGTCTGATGTGTTCGCCGCTAGCTATGAGGGAAAGGCCGTCGCCACAGACGGGCTATGAAACCGTCTGTTACCGCCTGGCTGCCCACCCCCGTGCCCACAATATGCCCACAGTTACAGACACATTTCGTGAACTACCGTCATGCGATTCAGCACGACATCGGGTCCGTAAAGGGTTGACCAGCACCGTGATTCGCCTTTGCAAGGCAGAAGTCAGGGGTTCGAATCCCCTAGGCTCACACCCTAGGCTCACCTGTGAAAGTCCATGGCGCGCAACTAGGGTCGGGGCGCGACATCGACGCTCGGCGGAAGCGGCGAGGGTTCGGGTTTGGTCGAGCGTCGAATAATCGAGAAGGCCGCGGCCCCTCCGGCCAGCACCACCGCTCCAAGAGTGATGAACAACAGCGGCCGACGGCGACGCCGCGATTTGCGTGCCTCCTGAAGCGCCGAGGGCAAGGTCGACACCACCTCCTGGACGGCGGCGAATTCCTGCGCGAGGGTGTCCTGAGCAGCAGCCACGTCCTCGCGAAGCTGCCTGGCCGCCCGGCCCCGGCGGTATCTGTTTCCCACCCACGCGGCAGACGAGGCGACCGAGTGCAGCCCGACGCCCAACGCTCCCCGGGTGACGTCGACCGGTCCGACCGCGGAGTACTTCAAGCCGCGGCCCAACCGTTGGCCTGCTGTCAACCGGGTGTCCGTTTTCGAGCTCATGTCCCAACCTCTCTGCGGCCTGAATTGAGTCGACGTCCAGCCTGCCATCTACCGCGACCCTGCGGTGCCCGGTTGGGCGCCGAAGCGAGCGTGGCACACTGGCTTCCCGTGACGAGCCCCATTCAGACAGCGACCGCGACCCTGCACACCAACCGCGGCGACATCAAGATCGCACTGTTCGGTAATCACGCTCCCAAGACCGTTGCCAACTTCGTGGGGTTGGCCCAGGGCAGCAAGGAATACAGCACCGAGAACGCGTCGGGTGGGTCCTCGGGACCCTTCTATGACGGCGCGGTCTTCCACCGGGTGATCGACGGCTTCATGATCCAGGGTGGCGATCCCACCGGCACCGGCCGTGGCGGCCCGGGCTACCAGTTCGCCGACGAGTTCCATCCCGAGCTGCAGTTCGACAAGCCGTATCTGCTGGCCATGGCCAACGCGGGGCCTGGCACCAACGGCTCACAGTTCTTCATCACCGTCGGTAAGACGCCGCACCTCAATCGCCGCCACACCATCTTCGGTGAGGTCGTCGACCCGGAGTCGCAGCAAGTGGTCGACGCCATCGCCACAACGCCGACCGATCGCGGCGACCGGCCGACCGATCCCGTCGTGATCGAATCGATCACCGTCGCCTGACGCAAGGCGTCAGCGCGCACCGGCGTAGCCGGCCTCGGTAAGCGCGTCGAGGACGTGCAGCGGGTCCGTGCCCAGGTCCCATCGGGTGAAGACCAGCAGCCGGTCATCGGTCGTGTCGATCTCGAGTAGACGCACCTTGCGGGCGATCCGGCGGAACTCGGTGATGCGGATGAGCTTGATATCCGCGCGCCGCAGTACCCGCGTGCCCCACCACCCGCGGACCACCAGTCCGTCGTCGCTGATTGCCAGCTTCGGCCGCGCCCGCCACGACATGCTTGCAAACAAGACCAGTCCCACCGCGGCAATGCTCACCAAAATGCGGCCGGGCGTGTCTGTGATCAGGGTCACAGCGCCGGTAGCCAAGATAAGTCCGAGTATGCCGCAAGCTGCGATTCCGAGCGTGGACGGGCTCCACTCAGTTTGCTGCATGGGTAGTTAACACCCTTTTACCGTTGCTAATGAGGTTATCCACAAGTGCTATCCCCAATGGGGATGAATCACATCGGTGTGATCTGATGACCACGAGGTTGCTAAACGGGTAACGCGCGGAGACCAAGATAAATTCATACCATCGGTCGGTACGGCTAGTGCCAGCGCATCGTGAGCAACAAACCGGTGATCATGAAAGCAAATGCGATCGCGTAGTTCCAGACGTTCAGGTTCGCCATCCACGCAAGGAAGCTCGGGGCGCCGGGACCGCTGCCCGCGAGCTGGAACACGATCAGCCAGGCCAGGCCGATCAGCATCAAGCTGACAAAAAGGACAACAAACCAGGCACTCGACGGACCGGCCTTGACCTTGACCGGCGTCCGGCTCACCGGGTTGATGGTGAAGTCGTTCTTCTTCCGAACCTTGGACTTGGGCATGGGTACCTTCGCAACACTGGGCGTCACACGGTGCGACGATGTAACTAGAAGCCTAACGTAGGTGCTCGCCAGCCAAGAATTCCTGGAGACGACCCGATGGAGCAGACCCGCCGTTCCCCCTGGCGGTTTGGCGTGCCGGTGGTCTGCCTGCTCGCCGGGCTGCTGCTCGCGGCTACGCACGGTGTTTCGGGTGGCGACGAGATCCGGCGTAGCGACGCACCCCGGCTGGTTGACCTGGTGCGTGAGGCCCAGCAGTCGGTGGACCGGCTGACCGCCCAGCGCGACTCGTTGGTGACGACGGTCGATAACCACCACGGCGGCTCCCCGGGCGCCGATGCGGCACTGGCCGCGATCACCAACCGATCGAACAAGTTGGCCGTCGACGCCGGCCTGGATCCGATGCGTGGGCCCGGTCTGGTCGTGACGCTGAACGACGCGCAGCGTGACGCGGAGGGCCGCTTCCCGCGCGACGCCTCGCCCGACGACCTCGTGGTGCACCAGCAGGACATCGAGGCCGTCCTCAACGCCCTGTGGAGCGCCGGCGCCGAAGGCATCCAGATGCAGGATCAACGGATCATCGGCACCTCGGCGCCGCGCTGTGTCGGAAACACGCTTCTGCTCAACGGCCGCACCTACAGCCCGCCGTACGTGATCACCGCGATCGGCAACGCCGCAGCCATGCAGGCGGCTCTCGCGGCGGCACCACTCGTCACGCTCTACAAGCAATATGTGGTGCGGTTCGGGCTGGGCTACTCCGAGCAGCCGCGCGCCCAGGTCGACCTGGTGGGGCATACCGAGCCGGTCCGGATGAAGTTCGCCAAGCCGGTCGGCCCCATCGGGTACTGACGGCTTCGCAACCGCGGGTCACTGACGAGGCGATCGCGCATGCGCCGGGCTCGCCCTCACCGCAGAGTCCACGCGATCTGTAGCCTGGCCTGATGCAGGTCTTGGTGGTCGACAATTACGACAGCTTCGTGTTCAACCTGGTCCAGTACCTGGGCCAGCTCGGCGTGAACGCGCAGGTGTGGCGTAACGACGACCCTCGCCTGGCCACCGACGTCGCCAAGGCCGCCGATGACTTCGACGGTGTCCTGCTCAGCCCCGGACCCGGCACCCCCGAACGCGCGGGCGCCTCCATCCCGCTCGTCAACGCGTGTGCGGCGACGAACACGCCGCTGCTCGGTGTGTGCCTCGGCCATCAAGCGATCGGCGTGGCCTTCGGCGGCACCGTCGACCGCGCGCCCGAGCTACTGCATGGCAAGACCAGCACCGTATACCACGCCAATGCCGGTGTGCTGCAAGGGCTTCCGGATCCATTCACCGCGACGCGATATCACTCGCTGACAATTCTGCCCGACACCGTTCCGCCCGCGCTCGAAGTCATTGCGCGCACCCAGGGCGGTGTCATCATGGGTGTGCGCCATGTCGAGCTGCCGATCCACGGCGTCCAGTTCCATCCCGAGTCGATCCTGACCGAGGGTGGGCACCGGATGCTGGCGAACTGGCTGGCCTACTGTGGCACCGCGCCGTCCGAGGCTCTTGTCCGTCAGCTCGAAGACGAGGTCGCCAACGCCGTCTCGGCGGCTACGACGCGAAGCTCAGCGTAATCTGGCTGTCGACCCTCACCGGGGCGCCCGGCGAAGGACTCTGAGTCACCACGGCGTTGCTTTTCTGACCGCTGTTCTGCACGTCGGCGCCCTTGTCGAGGAATCCCGTCCACCCCAGCGCGCGCAACCGCGGCTCGGCGTCGGTCCAGAACATTCCGCGCAGGTCCGGCATGACAAACTGATTGCCCTTAGACACCTGCAGCTGAATGACCGTATCCACCGGAACCGATTGCCCCGGAGCCGGATTGGTGCCGATCACTGAACCGGCGGGCTCGGTGCCGTCAACGGGGACGGGGACGGAGCTGGGAAACCCGGAGGCGGTGAGCACCCGCTGGGCCGACTCGGTCGTTTGGCCCTTCACGTCGGGGACGGTCTTGCTCTCAGGCCCCGAACCCACCGCGATGACGATCTCATTGGTGATCGCGGAGGTCTGATTCGCCGGGGGGCTTGTCCCCACCACCTTGTCCTTCATCTCTGGGGTCGACGATGACGACGACTGCCTGAACTTTCCGAAGCCCGCCGCCTTGAGCTTCTCGACGGCGTCGGCGAAGGACAGATTTCTGACGTCAGGCACCTCGCGCTGCTCGGGGCCGTACGAAACATTGATAGTGACCTCGGAGCCAGCGCCTACCGATGTACCGGCGCGCGGGTCGGTGTCGATCACGTGATCGGGCGGGACTGTGGAGTTCGACTTCTGCTGGGTGGTGGTCTTGAAACCCTTGTTCTGTAGCGCGGCGATCGCATCGGCCGACGCCTGACCGCGCACATCGGGCACCTGCACATCGCGGGTGCTGCCGCCGAACATGTTGATCCCGATCGTCACCACCACGGTGAGTACCGCCAACACCGCTACCGCGATCAGCCAGCGCCCCACCGACGCCCCGCGGTCTCGTTCGCCGTAGTCCGGCTGCTGCCGCGGCTGGTGCTCGATCGGCGGGATCCGTTGATGTGTCGGCGTCGACGAGAGCAGTGACGTGCGCTCGGCATCGGTGAGCACCTTCGGCGCGTCGGGCGCCTCGCCGCTGTGCACGCGCACCAGGTCGGCGCGCATCTCTGCGGCCGTCTGGTAGCGGTTGTCTGGGTTCTTCGCCAGCGCCTTGAGCACCACGGCATCCAGCTCGGGAGAGATCTCCTTGTTCCGCGCTGACGGCGGTAAAGGATCCTCGCGGACGTGCTGGTAAGCCACCGCGACTGGGGAGTCGCCGATGAAAGGCGGTTCACCCGTGAGGATTTCGTACAGCACGCAGCCCAGCGAGTAGACGTCCGACCGGGCGTCGACCGACGAACCTTGGGCTTGTTCGGGCGACAGATACTGCGCGGTGCCGATTACCGCGGCGGTCTGCGTGACGCTGTTGCCGCTGTCGGCGATCGCCCTAGCGATGCCGAAGTCCATCACCTTCACCGCACCGGTCTTGCTGATCATGATGTTGGCCGGCTTGACGTCGCGGTGGATGATGCCGTGCTGGTGGCTGAAGTTCAGTGCCTGGCACGCGTCGGCGATCACCTCGATCGCCCGGCGCCCCGGCATCGGGCCCTCGGTGTGCACGATGTCGCGCAGCGTGACCCCGTCGACGTACTCCATCACGATGTAGGGCAGCGGGCCGCTCGCCGTCTCGGCCTCACCGGTGTCATAGACCGCGACGATCGCCGGATGGTTCAGCGCCGCGGCGTTCTGCGCCTCCCGACGGAACCGCAGATAAAAGCTCGGATCGCGGGCCAGGTCGGCGCGCAGCACCTTGACAGCGACGTCGCGGTGCAACCGCAGATCGCGCGCCAGATGGACCTCGGACATGCCGCCGAAGCCGAGGATTTCGCCGAGTTCATACCGGTCGGACAGGTGCTGCGGGGTTGTCATTGCCATATCTGTTCTGGGGCCGAGGGCGTCACCAGCGGTGTTGCCGGCGACACGATCGCGTCGAGTCGGGGTACCCCGATGTCCTCCCCACCATGTCCGATCATGCCCGGATCCGTCCAACCAGGGGCGGGTAGCGCGGTCGGCGAGAACGGCGTGGTATGCGTGATGGTGTTGGTGACGGTAGGCGGTGGCGACTGCTTGGCCTTCTGATCCTGCGCGTTCAGGACAATGAGGATGGCGATGACGATCGCGAGCGCGCCGAGCACGCCCGCCGCCCACAGCAGCGCACGCTGACCCGAGGAGAAGGTGCGCTTCGGCGGCGTGGGCGGCCGGTGGCTGCCGATGGCGGCGCGGGTGCGGGCGGCTGTTGCCGGGGCACGGCCGGTCATGTCGGCGGCGGCGCGGGCCTGTGCGGCCGATGGCACCGTTGCCGGCGTCGCCCGGCCGATCGACGGGGCCTGATTCGGTCGCGGCGGTCGCCGTCCCGACCGCACCGCGGCCACCGCGTCGGCGAACGGCCCGCCTGAGCGGTACCGCATCCCGGGATTCTTCACCAGGGTGATCTCAATGAGCTCGCGGACGTTGGGCGGCAGGTCGGCCGGCAGGGGCGGCGGGGTCTCTTTGATGTGCTTCATCGCGACCGTCAGCGCGCCGTCACCGGTGAACGGTCTCTTGCCCGAAACCGATTCGTAGCCAACGACACCCAGCGAGTACACGTCGCTGGCCGCGGTGGCGTCATGGCCCAGCGCCTGCTCGGGGGCGATGTACTGGGCGGTGCCCATCACCATGCCCGTCTGGGTGACCGGGGCCGCATCGACGGCCTTGGCGATGCCGAAGTCGGTGAGCTTCACCTGTCCGGTGGGGGTGATGAGGATGTTGCCCGGCTTGACGTCGCGGTGCACCAGGCCGGCGGTGTGCGCGACCTGCAGCGCGCGACCGGTCTGTTCGAGCATGTCCAGTGCGTGCCGTAGCGACAGTCGACCGGTGCGTTTGAGAACCGAGTTGAGCGGTTCACCGTTGACCAGCTCCATCACCAGATACGCGGTGCGGCCCTCACCGTCCATGTCTGTCTCGCCGTAGTCGTACACGCTGGCGATCCCGGGATGGTTGAGCATCGCGACGGTGCGGGCCTCGGCGCGGAACCGCTCGACGAACTCGGGGTCGGTGGAATACTCGGCCTTGAGCACCTTGACCGCGACGCGGCGACCCAGCCGGGAGTC
Source organism: Mycobacterium sp. (assembly GCA_036263935.1). Lineage (GTDB taxonomy): Bacteria > Actinomycetota > Actinomycetes > Mycobacteriales > Mycobacteriaceae > Mycobacterium. Next base: position 14,742 of record DATARY010000224.1, on the reverse strand, counting down.
GACACCTTCCCACACCTGGCCCATGCCGCCAGTGGCGATCAGGCGCTGCAGCCGGTAGCGGCCGGACAGCGTCACTCCAACGCGCGGGCTCATGAGCCGACCTCGCAGGCTCGGCGGCCGCATTCGGCGCCGATGATTCGCTCGCAAGCTTCGCTCATGAGCCCTCCCGCAGCGCCGCGGCGATGGTGGCGCGTCCGATCGGGGCGGCGAGGGCGCCACCGGTGGCGCCCAGCCGGTCACCACCGTTCTCGACCAGCACCGCAACCGCGACCTTGGGAGCCTGAGCAGGCGCGAAGGCGATGTACCAGGCATGCGGCGGGGTGTTGCGCGGATCAGTACCGTGCTCCGCCGTGCCGGTCTTTGATGCGATCTGCACGCCGGCGATGGCTCCCTTCTGCTGTGTCACCTGCTCGGCGGCGACCATCAGATCCGTTAGTGTATCCGCGACCTGCTCGGAGACCGCTCGCCGCTCTTCGCGCGGTGCCGTGGTGCTGATGTTGGAGAGGTCAGGTCCCCTCAGGCTATCGACCAAGTAGGGCTGCATCGGCACCCCTTTATTGGCGATGGTCGCGGCGACCATCGCGTTCTGCAGGGGTGTCACCGCGACGTCTTTTTGCCCAATGCTCGACATTCCCAGAGCGGCGGCGTCGGCAACGGGTCCGACTGTCGACTCGGCAACCTGAAGCGGAATCGTCGGGGGAGGTGTGTCCAGACCGAAGGCCGTCGCGGTGGACTTCAACGCGTCCGCACCCGTGTCGATGCCGAGCTGGAAGAACGCGGTGTTGCACGACTTCGCGAACGCGTCCCGCAGTGAGGCGGTCGGGCCGCCGCCACACGTGGACCCGCCGTAGTTCTCCAGCGTTGCAGTGCTGTCCGGCAGCGGAATTCGGGCCTGGGCGGTCAGTTGAGTGCTCTCGGTGGCGCCGGCCTGCAGCGCCGCCGCGGTGGTGATGACCTTGAACGTCGAGCCGGGCGGATAGGTCTCCGAGATGGCGCGGTTCACCAACGGTGACTCGGGGTTGTCGCGCAGCTGCTGCCACGCGGCGGTCTGCGCTGCCAAGTCATGGGTGGCCAACACGTTGGGGTCATACGACGGCGACGAGACCAGCGCGAGGATCTTGCCGGTCGACGGCTCCAGCGCGACCACCGCACCCTTGCATGGCCCGTTGCACCCTTCTTTCATCGCGTCCCAGGCAGCCTGCTGCACCTGGGGATTGATGGTGGTCGCGACGTTGCCGCCACGCGGATCGCGGCCGGTGAAGAAGTCGGCCAGCCGCCGCCCGAACAGCCGTTGGTCGGAGCCGTTGAGGATGCTGTCCTCGGCGCGTTCCAGCCCGGTGCTGGAGAACTGAAGCGAGTAGAAGCCGGTGACCGGCGCATAGGTCTGGGGGTTGGGATACACCCGAAGGAAGCGGTAGCGCCCGCTCGTCGACACGGAGTAGGCAAGAAGCTGGCCACCGGCCGAAATCTGGCCGCGCTGACGGGAATACTCGTCGAGCAGCACACGCTGGTTGCGCGGATCTGCGCGCAACCCGTCAGCCGTGAAGACCTGCGTCAGCGTCGCGTTCACCAACAGCAGCACGACCAGCCCCATGATGGTCACGGAGACGCGGCGCAATGTGGTGTTCATACCTTCTCGATCACCTCGGTACTGGCGGCAGCGATCGACTGTGTGTTGCGCGGCCGGGTCACGATCGGGCGGCGCGCGGCATGGGAGATGCGGACCAGGATCGCGAGCAGCACATAGTTGGCCAACAGCGACGAACCGCCGTATGACATCCACGGGGTGGTGAGCCCCGTCAGCGGGATGAGCTTGGTCACCCCGCCGACCACGATGAACAACTGGATCGCCAGCGTCGACGCCAGGCCGGCGGCCAGCAGCTTTCCAAAGCTGTCCCGTACCGCGATCGCGGTCCTCAAGCCACGGATGATGACGATCGTGTAGAGCATGAGAACGCCCGCCAGACCCACCAATCCGAGTTCTTCACCGACCGCGGCGATGATGAAGTCGGTCGAGGCCGCAGGGACCGCACCCGGCTGCCCGTTGCCAAGGCCGGTGCCGAAGATGCCGCCGGTGGCAAAGCTGAACAGCGACTGAACCATTTGATAGCCCGAGCCCTCGGGATCCGCGAACGGGTCGAGCCAGGCTTGGACGCGAAGCTGGACGTGGTGGAAAACGTGATACGCCACAACGCTTCCCGCGGCGAACAGCGCCAATCCGATGACCATCCAGCTGACCCGATCGGTGGCGATGTACACCATGACCAGAAACGAGGCGTAGAGCAGCAGCGACGTGCCGAGGTCTTTCTCGAATATCATCACCCCGACGGAGGCGATCCAGGCTGCCAGGAGGGGAGCCAGGTCCCGGGGGCGAGGCAGATCCATGCCGAGAAAATGCTTTCCGGCGCTGGTGAATACGCTTCGTTTGGCCACCAACACCGCAGCGAAGAAAATCAGCAGCAGAATCTTCGAGAACTCGGCGGGCTGAATTGAGAAGCCCGGCAGTTGAATCCAGATCTTCGCGCCGTTCTGCTCGGACAGCGATCGTGGCAGTACAGCCGGGATCGCCAGCAGGATGAGACCCGTCAATCCACAGAGGTAGCCGTAGCGCGCCAGCATCCGGTGGTCACGCAGGAAGATCACCACAAGCGAAAAGCCGATCACCCCGACAAGGGTCCACAGCATCTGCTGGTTGGCAGTGCCGCCGAGGCCCGTTGACGTCAGCTCGCCGCGAGCGATGTCCAGTCGATGAATCATCACCAGGCCCAAGCCATTCAGCAGCGCCACCACAGGCAACAGGAGTGGGTCGGCGTAGGGGGCGAACCGCCGCACAGCCAGATGGGCACCGATGAGGAGCGCAAGGTATGCGACGGTGTACTGGGCCAGATCCCAATGAAGGCCTTGTTGCTGATTGGCCTCGACGAGCAGCAGCGCCACCGTGGTGATCACCGTGACGAACAACAACAGGAACAGTTCGGCGTTGCGCCGGTTGGGCAGCGGCGGCATCACGGTGACGGGGGACTGCGGCTGTGTCGTCATGACACTTCCCGGCAATTGGTTCCCGGTTCGGGCGGCGGGGGCGGCAGCGCGGTGACCGTAGGAGGTGGCGGCGGAGGCGGCGGGGGCGGGGGAGGCGGCAGAGGAGCCGGTGCGGTCACGGTGGTCGGGGTCTGCGGGGCGGGCCCTTCGGCGGGACCGCGAGGGGCATTGCCTCCGCCCGGCGTTTCGGTAGGGACCGGCACTGCCGACGGTGATGGGGGCGGCGTGGTTGGGGTCGTCTTCGACGTGGGCGTACGTGGCGCGCATGTTGGCAGCACTGAGCTGCGGGCGAGTTCCTCGATCTGGGCGATGGCATCGTCCAGGGTGCCCGACGGCAGGCCCGCGATAACCTGCGCTCGCTCGGACGGCCGCATGTCATTGACCCCTAGCATGCGGCAGTCCAGGGTGTCCCTGGACTGGCCTGCGCTGATGAGCGATAACTCATTTCGAGCGTTGAGACAGCCCGATAGGTAGGGCTCTTGAAGTGGTATGCCCAGAAAGGAGCCCTGAACACCCCGCATGATCGAGACGATGCCGTTGTGCTCGCTGACGTAATAATTGCTACGCACGATCTCGCGCCCGACCGCGAGACCGGCGAGCACGACGAGAACCAGCAGCGTCGCGGCGATGAGGATGCGACGGCGCGACCGTGGCCGTTGTGCGGGCTCTTCCAGTTGCGGCACAACACGTTTGGCGGCGTTGCGGCGGGGGTTGAACGCCGACGCTCGACCGGCCGCGGTGTTTGGCGGCGCGATTTGGTCGTCGTCGCCCGACACTGCCCCGGCCAGGATCGGCTGGGTCTGGCCGTAGTCGTAATCGACGACGTCGGCCACGACCACGGTGACATTGTCGGGCCCGCCGCCGCGCAGCGCCAATTCGATTAGCCTGTCAGCGCTTTCGGCGACATCCGGGATCTGCAATGCCTCAAGGATCGTTTCATGGCTGACCGGGTCGGACAGTCCGTCGGAGCACAGCAGGTATCGATCTCCGGCCCGAGCCTCGCGCATGATCAGGGTCGGCTCCACCTCATGGCCGGTCAGTGCCCGCATGATCAGCGAGCGCTGCGGATGGCTGTGTGCCTCTTCTAGAGTGATGCGGCCCTCGTCGACGAGGGTCTGGACGAACGTGTCGTCCTTGGTGATCTGTGTCAGCTCCCCGTCGCGCAGCAGGTAGCCGCGGGAGTCGCCGATGTGGACCAGCCCAAGCCTGTTGCCCGCGAACAGGATTGCGGTCAACGTTGTACCCATGCCTTCGAGCTCGGGGTCGGCCTCGACATGCGCGGCGATCGCGGCGTTGCCCTCGCGGACCGCGGCATTGAGTTTGGACAGCAGGTCGCCGCCTGGCTCGTCGTCGTCGAGGTGGGCCAGTGCAGCGATCACCAACTGCGACGCAACCTCTCCCGCGGCGTGCCCACCCATGCCATCGGCGAGGGCGAGCAGGCGCGCACCCGCGTACACCGAGTCCTCGTTGTTGACTCGTACCAACCCGCGATCGCTGCGCGCGGCGTATCGAAGCACCAGCGTCACGGGCGCAGCTCGATTACCGTCTTGCCGATCCGAACCGGCGCGCCAATCGGAACCCGTACCGCCGTCGTCACCTTCGCCCTGTCAAGGTATGTACCGTTGGTCGATCCTAGGTCTTCCACATACCATTCCGAGCCTCGCGGTGACAGCCTGGCGTGGCGCGTCGACGCGTAATCGTCGGTCAGCACCAATGTCGAGTCGTCGGCCCGGCCGATCAGCACCGGTTGGCTGCCCAGTGTGATGCGGGTGCCTGCTAGCGCGCCGTCGGTGACCACCAACTGCCGGACCACGCTGCGTCGGCCCCTGTTGGGCAGCAGCGAACCCCGCAGCGCCAACCCCCGCCGTACCATCACCGCCCCGGTCGGTGCGTAGATGTCAGTCCTGAGGATCCGGAGAACCGACCAAATGAACAGCCACAGCAACAACAGGAATCCGACGCGCGTCAGCTGCAGAACTAACCCCTGCATCTGACGTCCTCTCCGTCCCCGTTCCGTTCTCGTCGCGTCGGCAGCACAATCAGCTCTGCCACCGTAGGCAACGTCACGATACTTGGACGGCGATCGAAGTGAGGGTGAAGCGAACAGCTTCCCCTGGCTTCGAGCGGCAGATGTCCCTCAGTGAACGCGGACGATGATCTCGGAATGGCCCAGCCGGATCACGTCACCGTCGGCCAGCTGCCACTCCTGCACCGGAGCGTTGTTGACCGTGGTGCCGTTGGTGGAATTGAGGTCGGACAACAGCGCGACCTGCCCGTCCCAGCGGATCTCCAGATGCCGTCGGGACACCCCGGTGTCGGGAAGCCGGAACTGTGCGTCCTGGCCGCGGCCGATCACATTGGCGCCCTCACGCAACTGATAGGTCCGGCCGCTGCCGTCGTCGAGCTGGAGGGTGACGGCCGCGCCGCCTGCCGCGTAGTCGCCCTGGCCGTAGCCGCCATAGCCAGGCTGGGCCGGCTGCTGGCCGTAGTCGTACCCGCCGCCGACCGGCTCGGCGTAGCCGGGTTCGGCATATCCGCCCTGGGGCTCTGGGTAGCGACCGTAATCAGACTGTGGCGGGGCGTAGTCCTGGCGACCATACTGCGGCTGGCCGCCATAGCCGCCCTGGTCGGGGTAGCCGCCTTGGTCGGGGTAGCCGCCTTGGTCGGGGTAGCCGCCCTGGTCCGGGTAACCGCCCTGGTCTGGATACGCCGGCCGTGGCTCGGGACGTCCCGGCCCTGGCTGCCGGCCATAGTCGTAATCGCCGGCGGGTGCTCCGTAGCCTGGCTGGCCACCCTGCGGGGGGCCGTACCCGCCGGGCGCCTGGCGGTGACCCGGATCCTGGTAGCCGCCCCCTTGAGGCGGACCATATCCGGCGGGTGGGCGCTGCTCATGGGTCGGCGGTGGGTAGCCCTGGTCGGGGTATCCGCCCTGTTCCGGATAACCGCCCTGATCGGGATAACCCTGGCGCGGCGGGTACGCGGGCTCGCCCTGCGGCGGATAGCCGCCCTGCTCTTGCGGGGGATACTGACCGCGCGGGTCTTGGCCGCGACCGTCGTCCTGCTGACGGCCGTACCGTTCGTCGTAGTACTCGTCGGCCGGCCGCCCCTGTCCCTGGCCGCCACGGTAGGTCGGATTGTCGCTCATTAGTGGTACTCCTGATTCTGCGCTGGACGTACGGTCTCGAGGTGGTGGGGCGGGTTCGCCGGTGGTGGAGTCGGGGTTGACCGCACCCTGCGCGCGAAACTGTCCGGTGTGCAGGCTGTGTGACTGCTCGAATGTGACGACCACATCACCATACGTTTGCCATCCCTGCTCATGGATATACCCCTCCAAGTGCTTGGCGAACGTTGTCGATGTGAGCTCCGGGTCGGCACTCACTTTTTGATAGTCAGGCACACTGAGGGTAATGACGTAGGCGTTCGGGGCCAAAATGCGGCCGCCATGCACTTCGCGCGCCCCCGCCTCGGCCTCGCGGCGGAGCATCGCCTCGACCTCTTGCGGCACAATCGACCCACCGAAAACGCGCGCGAATGCGTCGCCGACAGTCGACTCGAGTTTGCGTTCGATGCGGTCAACCAGACCCATATCACCGCCCGCCTTACCTGATGTTGTCCGTCGGTCCTGCTCACCGGGCCCCAGCCCGCGTGTCGCCTGGCGACATTCCTTCTTGCATGGTATCGGCCCAGCGCAGCGATGCGGGACCAACAGAATTCTGAGAATCGAGATGGCGCAGGTCAGCGGCGCGATCTTGAACGCGGGAGCGCGTGCGGGAAGGCCGTCGGGGCTGCTCGGGACGGTTGGGGCGCGCGGTCGCCCGCGTGATAGGCTCCCTCGGTTGTTGGGGCGAGTGGCGGAATGGCAGACGCGCTGGCTTCAGGTGCCAGTGTCCTTCGGGACGTGGGGGTTCAAGTCCCCCTTCGCCCACAATTGAGTTGTTATTTTCTCGGCCCCCAAATCGCTTCGACGGCGCGTCCTAATTGGCGTCACGCACGGTAGTTTTTCCGAATGCGGCATGCGGCGTATTCGGTATTCATCGCGATCCTGGCCCTTGTGCTCGGGGCGTGCAGCTCGACTGTGCAGGGCACCGCCATAAAGGGCGAAGGCGGTCGGCTGGCGCCGACCGTCGACGTCAACAAACTCGACGTAGGCCGATATCCGATCACGCCCAGTGCGCCGCTCGGCGTGGCGGGCAACCCGATGAGGGGCGTTTTGATCGAGGCACAGCGGATGGCCAACAACGTTGTCGGACCGTGGGAGGTCGATTCCTCTCTGACCGGCTCGTTCGGGCTGGGCGCTATCGCGCTGAAGAGCGCCCAAGCGTTGGGCCTCATCGGGCCGCAGCAGCTTATCGCGATCGTCGGCAAGCACACGTTCGTCAACGGTTTCTCGTCGTCCCGGGTCGCCGAGGGCAAGCTGATTCTGCTGAACGCGGTGTTGCGTTTCGCCGACGCGGCATCCGCCGCGGCGGCCGCCGCAGAATTGGGGGACGCCGTGCTGCACGTGTCCGACCCGCCCGGTCGACAGGCGCCGATTCCCGGCCATCCCGAAGCATTGGCGGCGAGTTACCCGGTCACCGAGAACGCGACAGGGAAGCAGTGGACGGCGGTGCGCGCGTTCACCCCCCACGGCCCGTATGTGTTCATGCAGCTCGCGCAGGCGGTGGACGGGCTTGACCCGGCGGCAGTGCTGGTCGCCAAAACCATCGAGTTGCAAGCCCCGCGGATCGACCAGTTCCGCGCCACCGACCCGTCCGAATTCGCCGACATCTCGCTCGACCCGACCGGGCTGCTGGCGCGCACGCTGCCCGTGCCCGAGAAGCAGGCAACGGTCGTCCAGAACACCACCTACGAGCAGCGCGGTGCGCTGCACTTCCAAAGCGATCCGGCCCGGTCGGCGACGCTGTTCACTCAGACGGGAATGGACCTCGTCGCGATGGCAAAGACCAACGTCTACCAAACCAGGGACGCTGACGGGGCGAGGAAGATCGTCGACGGCTTCTTCGCCGAGGTGCAGCCGACCTCAAAGCCGGCCAACGGCGTGCGGAATCTGGACGGCAGCCATTGCCTGCAGCTGGCGGACAAGTCGTTCTACTGCTTGGCGGCGGCGGACCGCTACGCGATCGAAGCGTCCGGGCCGACGCTGCTGGATACCCAACAGCAGGTCGCCGCGCAGTACGTCATGCTGATGAACAGCTGAGGATCCCTCGCAGCACCAGCTCGCTGAGCTCTTTTGCCGCGGCGTCGACGTCCTTGATCCGGCGCACGCACACCGCGTACCACGCCCCGCCGGCGATGACGTCCATCAGGGTGTCGGCGCTGATGCCTGGCCGCGCGGCACCGTCGGCGACCGCCTCGCCGACGCGTTCGGCCAGCTGACTGCGGGCGGTGGCCTCGAGCCGGTCGCTGAGCACCCGGCGCATTCGCCGATCCGACCGCAAGTCGTTGAGCAGGCCGGGAATCGCCTCGCGGACCGCGGCATCGCTGTACATGCGCAGGGCTCCGCGGCACAGCCGGGTGATCTCGTCGACGAAATCGTCTGAGGGAGGTTCGGGACCCAGGTCGGGGAAGAGCGCTTCGTGCACCAGTTGTGCCTTTGAGCTCCAGCGGCGGTACACGGCCGGCCTGCTGACCCCGGCGGTGCTGGCGATCAGGTCAATGGTGGTCGCCGCGTAGCCGCGGTCGATCAGCAGCCGGCGCGTCGTGGCCAGCACCGCGGCGTCGATGGCCGGATCGCGGCGCGAGCCCTGCCGTCGGTGGCGCGACGTGTTCACGATTCGCGGCTCCCCCCGCAGGCTTTGTCGTTACAGTGTGTCACAACAACTGCCGGATGGAGGCAACATGACTGCCGGATTCAGCAAGCCGTTGGCAGGTGTCGGCGAAGACGGCCGCCACCTCTACACCTGTCCGCTCTGTGAAGCCATGTGCGGCTTGGAGATTCAGGTCGAAGGTGGGCAAGTGGCGAGCATCCGCGGCAACCGCGACGACGTGTGGAGCCGTGGCCACATCTGCCCGAAGGGCGCCACTCTGGGCTCGCTGCACGAGGACCCCGACCGCATCCGCCGCCCGATGATCAAGGTGGACGGGCAATGGCGGGAGGTCGGCTGGGGCAAGGCGTTCCGGCGCTGCACCGAGCTGCTGGCACCGGTCATCGAGAAGCACGGCATCGACGCCGTGACCTGCTACACCGGAAACCCACTCGCCCACTCCTTCTCCCTGGGCCGCTACACCGGCGTTCTTCTCGGCATGTCCGGCATCCCGATCAGCTACTCGCCGGGCACGGTTGACCAGTGGCCGAAGAACCTGTCGTCGCACCTGATGTACGGCGGCTGGTGGAGCTTCCCTGTCCCGGACGTCGAACGTACCGACCTGCTCGTCGTCATGGGTGCAAACCCGGCAGCATCGCAAGGGTCGCTGTTGGCCGCGCCCGACGTGATGGGCCTGGTCGACGGAATTCGCAAGCGCGGCAAGGTGATTGTGATCGACCCGGTGCGGACGGCAACGGCCGCCCGCGCCGACGAATGGTTGCCCATCACACCGGGTACCGACGCCGCGCTGCTGCTCGCGGTCGCGCATACCCTGTTCACCGAGAATCTAGTGAACGTCGGCGGCCTCGAGCCGCACATCGACGGGCTGGACCGGATGCGCGATGTTGCCGGGGAGTGGTCGCCCGAGCGGGTGGCCTCGGTCACCAGCGTCGACGCCGACCGCATCCGTGCGCTGGCGCGGGAGCTCGCAGGTACCGACCGCGCCGTGGTGTATGGCCGAATCGGCACTTGTAACCAGGAATTCGGCAGCCTGGCGAGCTGGCTTATCGACGTGATCAACATCCTCACCGGTCACTTCGACGTCGAGGGCGGCAGCATGTTCCCGCTGCCTGCGGCGTGGTCGGTGACGGTGCAGCCCATCCCCGGACTGGAGGACGGCGCACCGGAGTTCGGCCGGTACCGCACTCGCGTGCGCGGCGCGAAGGAAGTACTGGGGCAGGTGCCGGTGTCGTGCCTGGCAGAGGAGATCGCGACGCCGGGGGAGGGCCAGATCAAGGCGCTGATCACCGTTGCGGGCAACCCGGTGTTGTCCACCCCCGCCGGCCACAGGCTCGATGAGGCGTTGCCGATGCTGGACGCGATGATCGCCGTCGACCTGTGGCTGAACGAGACGACCAGGCACGCCGATGTGATCCTGCCCGGCTCGTCGCCGTTGGAGCAGCCGCATCACGACGACCTCATCCTCAACTTCGCCGTCAACAGCTTCGCCAACTATTCGACACCCGTATTCGCCCGGCCCGACCCCGACGCACCCGAGGAGTGGGAGATCCTGATCCGGCTCACCGGGCTGTGCAGCGGTACGCCCGCCGAGGATGTCGACGTCGCGGCGATCGACGACGGGTTTTTCGATTACATGGCCTTTACGCAGGGCCTCGACGGCGCCGAGATCCGCAAGCACTACGACCTCGGCGGGCCGGAACGCATCCTGGACCTCACGCTGCGCACCGGACCGTTCGGCGATCGGTACGGCGGGAACCCCGGCGGCCTCACCCTGGAGAAGCTCAAGGCGAATCCGAATGGGATCAACTTCGGGCACATGGTGCCTCGGGTCCCGGAGGCGCTGGGTACCGCGGACCGCAAGATCCGGCTTGCGCCGCGGTACCTGCTCGATGACCTGCCCCGCCTCGCCGAGCGGCTCGACCGGGCGCCCGATGAGCTGGTGCTGGTCAGCCGTCGGCACCTGCGGTCCAACAACTCGTGGCTGCACAACGTCGCGCCGCTGATGAAGGGCGCGGACCGCTGCACCCTGCTGATGCACAGGGACGACGCGCAGCGACGCGGAGTGGCATCAGGGGACCTTGTCAGGGTGACGTCGGCGGGCGGGCACATCGAGGTGTCCGCGGAGGTGACGGATGCGATCATGCGTGGCGTGGTGTCGATGCCGCACGGCTGGGGCCACGGCCAGCCCGGTACCCGGATGACTGTGGCCAATGGTTCTCCCGGCGTGAACACCAACATCCTGTCCCCGCCGACGTTCATCGACGAGCCATCCGGCAACGGTGAGCTCAACGGCATCCCGGTGACGGTCACCCCGGTGCAGACCTGAAAGTATCTCCGCGTGGGCAAGAACGAGCGCGCGAAGATCGTGATGTCCGACGACGAGATCGCGGACTTCATCGAACGCAGCCGAACCGCAACCATGGCGACGGTGTTGCCAGACGGGCGGCCGCATCTGGTCGCGATGTGGTACGCGGTGGTCGACGACGAGATCTGGTTCGAAACGAAGGCCAGGTCGCAAAAGGCCGTCAATCTGCGTCGTGACCCGACCGTCACGGTGATGATCGAGGACGGGCAGAGCTACGACACCCTGCGCGGGGTGTCGATCGACGGCCGCGCCGAGATCGTTGACGATCCGGAAACCATTCTGCGCGTAGGTATTAGCGTATTTGAGCGCTACACCGGTCCCTACTCTGATGAGATGCGGCCGTTCATCGACCAGATGATGAACAACCGGATCTGTGTAAGGGTGGTGCCCACCCGGATGCGCAGCTGGGATCACAGAAAGCTCGGCATGCCGGCCATGCCCGTCGGCGGTAGCACCGCACAGTATCTAACGTGATCGTCGTGGAAGCCGAACCATCGGCGCACAGACCGCGAGATTCCGGGCGGGTGCTCAGGCCGCGCTACGGGTGTGGCGGATCGAAGCCGGGATTGGACAACGCGTTGGCCACCCCGCTACCGATCGGGCCGAATTGGTCGACGATCGTGGCGACACCGGTCGCCACCCCGTCGTGGCTGTAGTGGGTGAGGGCCGCCAGCCCCAGATACGGCCCGTCGGGCAAGCGGCTGAGCGTCAGCGTGTAGTCGGCATTGATGAACTGCAAACCCTTTGGGCCGTAATGGGTTAGCGAACTGGCCATGTCCCCGGCCATGGCTGCACGGGCGAACGGCGTGAGTGGCTCGCCCTCGATCAACGGCCGGATATCGCGCACCCAGATGTACTTCGGGCCGGCGTGTGCCCAGGCCTGCAGCCCGAAGCCGGGACCCGGCGTGTGCTCGCTGGCGCCGTACGTCCAGACCAGGGTGGCCAGGCCTCGAGGAATCGGATCGGGCGTGGGGGGCAGCGGTGGCATCGTCACCGGCGAGGTCCAGATCTCGTCGACGGGTTGTTCACCGCGGCGCAGGAACAGCCCGCTCGCACGGGCGACGACGGTGTCCTCTTGTGTCATGACCGCGTCCACCAAGCTGAGTCGCCGCCCCCGTCGAGTCACGGTCGTGTCGACTCGCACGGGAGCCAGCGCCGCGGGCCGAAACAGGTCAACGGTGAGCCGGGCGGGTTGAAAATCTGGATCGCCGGCGTCGCGTTCCAGGACGTGGCCGAGGAGGCCTCCGACGTAGTTACCGCTGATCGTCTGTCCCCACGGGCCCCGCGCGATCGGCGCGGGTACGAAGCCGTCGCCATCGGTGGTGAAGAATGCCGACGGGCTGCCACCGCGGGAGGCGGCTTCGGTCGCGCGGTCCTGTGTCGTCATCGCGACGACGATAGCGGGCTAGCCCATCTAAGAACTCGCCAGCCAGCGTTTGACGTCCGTGGATGCCGGGTCGATGACGTCGTCGAACTCGTGGTGCTTCTCCAGATACCCGACAACCATCGGACAGACGGCCACGATCCGCAGCCCCGCGTCGGAGGTGGTCTGCAGTGCCGCGTTGACGAGAATGGTTGCGAGACCACGTCCTTCGAATGCGTCAGCTACCTCGGTGTGGGTGAAGATGCGCTGGCCGTCGCGGTCGGTGAACTCGGCGAAGCCGACCTGTTGCCCGTCGACGGCGATGGTGAAGCGTTCGGCTTCGGCGGTGACGGTGGTCGGTGCGCCGGTCTTGTCGGTAGTCATAAGTCTCCTATAGTCCGGGATTGGGGCGCGGACGCAGTGTGGCGTTGGGCAGGGGAGGGGCGGGCAGACGCGACGCCGCACCGCGGTAGCCGTCAACATCCCCGAACCGGTCGGCGTGCGCCTCCCACAACTGACGGTACGTCGCGATGTCGTCGTGGCTGCGCCCGACGAAGTTCCACCACATCACGAGCTGTTCGGCAAACGGAGGACCGCCGAGCAGAACGATGCGGGCGGCGCCTTGCCCGCGGTTCGCGATGGCCAGTTCGTCGTGGCCGGCCTCCTGGAACCCGATGTCGGCGACGTCCAGCGTCGTGCCTCCGACCTCGACGCTGCCCTGGTCGAGCAGCACCCCGTGTTCGAAGGCCCGGTCGACGTCCAGCGCCAGGTGTGCGCCCGGGTCGAGGTCGATCTGCACGCCGAGCAACGGGGAGAACGTGTGCACCGGTGAGCTGTCGCAGGCGAGCTCGCCGAGAAAGACCCGAACGAAAGCCCCGCCGACGGAGCGGGGCTCGGGCACATGGTGCGCGAAATCGCGGCCGGTGTCCCGGTCGGAATCGGGTAACGCCACCCACAGCTGCACGCCGTGCAGGACAGTGGTCGCGGCGGTGGACACCTCGGAGTGACAGATGCCCGCCCCCGCCGTCATCAGATTCAACTCGCCGGGCCGCACCATCGCGTGCATACCCGCACTGTCTCGGTGCTCCACTTCGCCACTGAACAGCCAACTGACGGTCTGCAGCCCGGTGTGCGGATGAGGTGGAACGTCCATCCCGGTGCCGCCCCGCACATCGTGCGGGCCGTAGTGGTCGGCGAAACACCACGCCCCGATCAGCGACCGCTCGCGTTGCGGCAGCGTGCGTCGTACCCGGATGGCTCGCGGGCCACCCAGCGGAACCTCACGCGGATGAAGCACACCGGCGAATGGCGTAGCCGCGCAGGAAACTTCGGCGGGTGCGACGTCGGTGTTGCTCATTGACTCACCGTAGCTCCGGGTGGTCGGGCGGTTGCGAGTTCGCGAAAGTAGTCGAGTAACGACCGCGGCTCGCGGCCGAGGATCGCGTGCAACACAAGCCCGTTTCCGCCGGGGAAGCCGTGGCGGTCGTAGTGCGCCACCATGCGGGTCATACCGTCGCGAACCGGCCCCTCCGGCAGCGTCGAAGCGAACTCCTGTAGCGGCGTCTCCCCGGCTTCTACCGTCCGGTCAAGCACGCCGCTGATCATGGCGGCCATCTGGTTTCGATCCACAAGGCCTGGCGCGCATAGTTCGAACGTGCCGTAGCTGAGGCGATCGCTGGTGAGCGCGATAGCCGCCGCTTCCGCGACGTCGCGGTAGTCCACCCAGCACACCTTTGCCGCTGTCGAGTACGGCATGGCGAACCGCCCCTGCTCGACGATCTGTGCCCAGCCGGCGGCCAGGTTCTGCATGAACATCGCCGGTTGCAGCACGGTGAAATCGAGGTCCGAGTCGTACAGGGCTTCCTCGACGCGCAGTTTCGCCGCGTGATTCGTCATCTCCGATATCGACGGATGAATCACGCCGGAAAACACGAACTTTCGCACGCCGGCGGTCTTGGCGGCTTGCACCATCGCCACGCCCATCTCGGCCTCGTTCGGAGCAAAGGCCGGGCCGATATGGAAGACGCCGTCGACCTCGCTGACCGCGTCGGCCAGGCTCGGTGGATCGGTGAGGTCACCGATCGCGGTCTCCGCGGCGCCGTTCGCGCGGGCCTGCGCCGCCCGATTGTCATCACGCACCAGTGCCCGAACCGCGACCCCGCGCTTGTCGAGCTCGGGGAGGACCAATCCTGCGTTGGCGCCCGTCGCGC
>DATARY010000211.1:0-7120 GCA_036263935.1 Mycobacterium sp. | reverse complement strand
GATAGCCATGTTGCAGCGATGCCCCCTGGCAGACGAAATGGGTTGTGCACCGGATCCACGGACATGCCGCTGTCAATGCGTATGAGAGAACTTGCTGTACGGCTTGAATGTGTTTGCTCCTGGCTTCGGCGTCGTGGCCTTGCACAGCAAGGGTGCGCCCGACTTCGAAAGTCACGCCGTGAGCGCGTCGGCAGCGGTCAGAATCCGTACCACCGTGGTGTGATGCACCTTGTGGTGGCGACCGATAGTGCTTGGCGGGACGCCGGCCTCGCGTTGCGCCAGGATCGTCGCCACCAGCCGAGGGTGCTTGGAGGTGACACCGTCTCGCACAAGCGATTCGGCGATCGGCTGCCACCGCTGGATCGCCGCGGTATTCACGTGTTCGCCCAACCGGTGCACGGATGCCGGGATCCGAGGCGCGCTAGCGCCGTGTGACGCGCGACGATTTGCCGCTGTCCCGTTTTCCCGCGAGCCGCGCCGCGGGTCGCCGCTCGGTGCCGCGCCAGCCTGAACCGGCGTCGATGTCTCTGGCGCCGCAGCCGGATTGTGTCGCCGGTGAACTGTTACGTCGCTCCCGACGTAACTTTGAAAACCAACCCTGACCTGCTCAAACCTAGTGGAGCTAAGGGGATTCGAACCCCTGACCTACTCGATGCGAACGAGTCGCGCTACCAACTGCGCCATAGCCCCTGATACCGGTAGCAGGCTACCAGTCGCGCGACGGCGGTCGAAAAACTTACTGGCCCGCAGCGTGCGGCAGGTCGAAGCCGCCGGCGAACGGCGCGTAGTCGAGGTGCTCGAAGGCCGGGTCCTCGTCGTCGATCTCGAGCACCACCGAACCCGGCCTGCGCAGGCGAGAGGGCACGACGTCGAACTCCCGGTCGTTGGCGTTCTCCACACCGAGCCGCGACCGCGCGACCCGCTGCGCGCGGCGCCGCCGCAACCGCTCCTCGATGCGGGTCTGCCGCCGCAGATACCCGAGATAAAGGACGGTCACGACGCCGATCGTGGCGCAGACCCACCACAACGCCGACGCCACCGTGACCGCTGCTGCACCCGAGGCCACTAGCAACACCGCGATCACGGTCAGCATCCGCTTGCGGAACTTGTATTTGCGGGCCCTCACCGCCGCAGCCGTCGACGATTCCCGCCGCCGCCGCCGCGCCGCCGTCAGCGAGTCCGCCAGCTGTAAGTCGTTCTCCGACGGCGCCTCCAGGCCCGAGGAGTCATCGACGTACTCGTACTCGTCGGCGGTGTCGCCGGGCTCGGTTTCGGACGTGGGCTGCGGGTGCTCGTCTGTAGCGGACTCGCCGAAATCCAAGGGCAGCTCGTCGGTTTGGTCGTCGCGCTCCTCCGGCTCGGCTTCGTCGGCGACCTCCGCCTCGACTTCGCCGGCCGAGCCGACCGGCAATGCACCGGAGTTCTCGTCGACGACGTCGACATCCAGATAGTCGGGTTCGTCCCGGATCTCGCTGACATCCGCTTCGACCACCACCACCGAGCACCCCGGCGGTTCCTCGTGGAGGTCGTCGATGTCCTCGTCGGACGGCTGCCAGTCCGGATTATTACGATGACCCGCCGCGGGACCGCCGCGGCGCAGCAACCGCGCGCCGCGCGCGCTGTTAAGCACCCGCGTCGCCAACGCTACGTCGCTGGTGCGGCGAACGGCGTCACGCTTGCCGATCAACATCGGGACCAGCACGAAGAGCCAGAGCACGACGAGGGAGATCCACAGGAGGGATTGGGGGATGCTTGGCATGTCGCCTGCTCCTTTCCCCTTCAGGCTAGGTCCGTGATCAGCGCATCCGTGGGCGGCGCGCCGATGTCAATTACACACCTGTAATTCATATCTGACAAGCACCAACAGCCACAATTGTCACATTGGTAACAGTTCTAGGCCCAGCTCGCGTGGCCTTCGCGCACCAGCGCGGACGCCGCCGAGCCGTTGAGTTCCTCGACGGTGACGGCCACCAGCAGGTGGTCCCGCCATCCGCCGTCGACCTCGAGATAGCGCTGCAAGAGTCCCTCTTCGCGGAACCCGACCTTTGCCAGCACCGCTCGGCTCGCGGCGTTCTCAGGTCGCACCGTGGCCTCGACGCGATGCAACCTCACCGGCCCAAAGCAGTGGTCCAGACCCAGCGCCAGCGCGGCCGTCGCGACCCCACCACCAGTGGCCGCGCTGGCCACCCAATACCCGATCCAAGCCGACCGCAGCGCGCCGTGCGTCACGTTGCCAATCGTGAGTTGGCCGGCGAACTCCCCGTCGACCTCGATCGCGTACGGCAGCATCCGGCCCCTGCGTGCTTCCGACCGAAGGCCTGCGCAGGTCGCTGGCCACGACGAAACAGCATGTCGCGCTTCCCAATTCATGTCGCTGACGGGCTCCCACGGTTCGAGGTGGGCGCGGTCCGCCAGCCGGCTCCGGCTCCACGCGGCCGCATCGCGCAGCCGCACCGGCCGTAACCGCACCACCCCGGCGGGAACGCGCAGCGGACCGACGGACATCGGCCAGCCTGGATGCATGGAGCTTGAGCGCCACAGGTTCATGACGGCACGCCGGATCGTGAGTCAGCCGCGCTGGGCCAGGAATGCGACGTCGACAACCTCACCCGTGCGGATCTGCTCGGCTTCGCTCGGAACGATCACCAGACAGTTTGCTTCAGCCAGGGTTGCCAGTAGATGCGACGCCCCAGGCGCGCCGCCGAGGGCCTGCACCAGGTACTCGCCGGTGTCTTGGTCGCGCATCAGTTGGCCGCGCAGGTACCCCTTGCGGCCCGTCACCGAGGTAATCGGGGACAACGTCCGCGCTTGCACGACCCGCCGCATCGGTTGTCGTTTGCCAAGCGAAAGCCGGATGAGCGGCCGCACCATCACCTCGAAAACCACCAGTGCGCTGACTGGGTTGGCGGGCAGCAGGAACACCGGAACGCGTTCGGGGCCGAGCTGGCCGAAGCCCTGCACGGAGCCGGGATGCATCGCGATCCGGGTGACCTCCATCTCGCCGAGCTCCGCGAGCACCGATCGGACACCTTCGGCGGCGGCACCTCCGACGGCCCCGGCGATCACCACGATCTCTGCGCGGTTCACTTGGCCCTCAACGATTTCGCGTAGTTCCTTCGGCTCGGTCTCGACGATTCCGACCCGGTTCACCTCAGCGCCGGCGTCGCGACCCGCCGCTGCCAGCGCGTAGGAGTTCACGTCGTAGACCTGCCCGTTGCCGGGCGTTCTCGAGATGTCCACGAGCTCACCGCCCACGCACATCACCGACATCCGCGGTCGCGGATGCACCAGCACGCGGTCCCGGCCGACCGCAGCCAGCAGGCCCACCTGTGCCGGCCCGATGATCGTCCCCGCCCGCACCGCGACGTCGCCGGGCTGCACGTCGTCACCGGTGCGGCGGACGTAGGCCCCGGACCGCACACCGCGCAGCACCGTCACCCGCGCCTCGCCGCCGTCGGTCCACCGCAGCGGCAGAACCGCGTCGGCGAGCGTCGGCATCGGCGCACCGGTCTGAACACGCGCGGCCTGCCGCGGCTGCAGCCGGCTCGGCGTTCGCGCGCCGGCCTCGATCGAACTCATCACCGGGAGGCTGACTTCCCGCTCCGCGGGTTCGTCGCCGTCCTCGTCCTCACCACCGACGCCGAGCACGTCGACGCTGCGGACGGCGTAACCGTCGATGGCAGCCTGATCAAACCCCGGCAGCGGGCGCTCGGTGACGACTTCCTCGGCACACATCAGGCCCTGCGCTTCGGCGATCGCTACCCGGACCGGTCTGGGCGCCACCGCGGCGGCAGCCACCCGAGCCTGCTGCTCCTCAACCGACCGCACAGCACGCCTTTCTCCAGTTTGGGGGCCTGTCGCGCAGTCCTAGTGTTCGGCGAGGCCCAGTCGCTCTACCAACCAGCGCCGTAGCTCGGGTCCGTAGTCATCGCGTTCCAAAGCAAAGTCAACCGCAGCCTTGAGGTAGCCGCCGGGATTTCCCAGGTCGTGTCGGGAGCCGCGATGCACCACCACGTGCACCGGGTGGCCCTCCTCGATCAGCAACGCGATCGCGTCGGTCAACTGGATCTCGCCGCCAGCACCCTGGGGAACGCGCCGGAGCGCGTCGAAGATCGCACGGTCGAGGACGTAACGGCCGGCCGCGGCATACGGCGACGGCGCATCCTCGGTCTTCGGCTTTTCCACCATGCCCTTGACGCGCAGCACATTGGGATTGGCTGCGTCGGGAACGATCTCGACATCGAACACGCCGTACGCGCTTATCTCATCGGGCTCAACCTCGATGGCGCACAACACGCTTCCGCCGCGTTTGGCACGCACCTTTGACATGGTCTCTAGCACGCCGGTAGGCAACACGAGGTCGTCGGGCAGCAGCACCGCGATGGCGTCTTCATCCGGCGACAAGCTGTCCTCGACGCACGCGACGGCATGGCCGAGGCCCAATGGTTCGGCCTGCACCACCGACTCGACCTTGATCAACGCCGGCGCCCGGCGGACCTTCTCCAGCATCAGGTGCTTGCCGCGGGATTCCAGAGTGCCCTCGAGTACCAAGTCCTCGACGAAGTGCGCAACCACGCCGTCCTTGCCCTCGGAAGTCACGATGATCAGCCGTTCCGCGCCCGCTTCGGCGGCCTCGGCGGCGACCAGCTCGATGCCCGGGGTGTCCACGACGGGCAGCAACTCCTTCGGCACGGTCTTGGTCGCGGGCAGGAATCGTGTTCCCAACCCTGCCGCCGGGACGACCGCTGTGCGCGGTATCGGGACCTCAGGCCGTGTCATTGTTCACACAGTAATCTCCCTAGCGCGGTTAAACCTCACAAGGCCGACGTTGCGTCGCCTTTGCGGCGCCGCCGACCAGCCTGTCATCGTTGACGACGTGGCGGTACCGACGAAAACCGAGTTGCGAGCCGAGATCCTGCTGGCCCGTCGCGCGTTGGCGCCACACCAGCGAACCGCGGAGGCCGCCGCGCTTTGCGCGCATCTGCCCGACCTCGTCGGCGCCGGCGAAACGGTGTGTGCGTACGTGCCCGTCGGCTCGGAGCCGGGATCGATCGAGCTGGTCGATTCGCTACTACGCCGCGACGGGCGGGTGCTTCTGCCGGTCGCGCGCCACGACGCGGCCGGTGTCCCGCTGCCGCTGCAGTGGGGCGAGTATCGCCCCGGCGGACTTGTCGAGGCGCGGTTCGGGTTGCTCGAGCCCAGCAAGCCATGGCTTCCGGCGAGCGCGGTGGCGGCCGCATCGGTGATCCTGGTGCCCGCGCTTGCAGTCGACCGTGCCGGGGTCCGGCTCGGGCGTGGCGCCGGTTTCTATGACCGCTCCCTGGCGCAGGCCGACCCGGTAGCGCGGCTGGTCGCGGTAGTGCGCGACGACGAGCTTGTCCACCGGTTGCCCGCCGAACCCCATGATGTGCGGATGACGCACGCGCTAACCCCGCGGCTCGGGCTGGTCGCGCTGGATTAGCAGCTGTCCAAGCGGCGTCACGGAATGCCTTGTCGAAGTTGGCCGTTGAGGACACACCCATCAGCGCCGTGCCGCTCCCAACCCTTGACGGGCAGCTCGCGAGGGCCTGGTCGTAGCCGGCGTTTGTCCCGGCGGCGGGCCGAACTGCTGCGGTTGGGTCCGGTTCTGCCGGTGCAGCAACACAATCACCGCGATAACCAGGACCAGCAGGCTGATCAGCGCGGGAATGATACGGCCCACATAGCGGTTCTAGCACTTGAGCCGGTAGAGTGCTAAGAAGTTTGACCATCTCGGAGGTTTTCGTGCCTACCTATTCCTATGCGTGCACCGAATGCGGCAATCGGTTCGACGCGGTGCAGGCGTTCAGCGACGACGCGCTGACCGCGTGCCCGAAGTGCTCGGGCCGGCTGCGCAAGCTGTTCGGAAATGTGGGCGTGGTGTTCAAGGGCAGTGGCTTCTACCGCACCGACAACCGGGAAACGGCCAAGAGCTCGACTAACGGGTCGGCCAGCGGCTCGGAGTCCAAGAGCACCTCGTCGTCGTCCGACAAGTCCGGCTCCGACTCCTCCTCAAACGGATCGAGCTCCGGCTCGACCAGCGCGGCGCCCGCCGCTGCGGCCTCGAGCTGACGTTTACGCGGTCCACCGGGCCCGTGTAACCCCCGGCCATCCAGGCCGGCCGCTGCAGGGAGCTTGCACAATCCGTCGTTGCCGACCCCGGTGTCTGGCCCATTAAGGCCGGAAGTGGTCGTGGGGCCGGGCGGCGTTGGCTGTGGCCACCGCGAAGGCCGCGACACCAATAAGCACACCGGAGACCGCCGACACCACCACCTCGTCACTCCGCCCGTTTTCGCTTGCTGCACAGTTAAACTGGCTCTCCCGCGACGCTAGCACCGGGACTTCGACCGGTGCATGGCCAATCCGACTAACGTTGCGTGTGCGTCAGACACCACTCACTGCAGGAAGGATTTGCGCGCATGTTCAAGGGCTTCAAGGAGTTTCTTGCAAGGGGCAACATCGTCGACCTGTCCGTCGCAGTGGTCATCGGTATCGCGTTCACCGCTCTGGTCACCAAGTTCACCGACAGCATCATCCAGCCGCTGATCAATCGCATAGGTGCAGGCGGGAAGTCAGACTACGGCATCCTGCGCATCAGCATCGGCGGCGGCCAGACCATCGACCTGAACACCCTGCTGTCGGCGGCGATCAACTTCGTCCTCGTCGCCGCGGTGGTCTATTTCCTGGTCGTCGTTCCATACAACCGCCTGCGCAAGAGGGGCGAAGTCGAACAGGCCCAGGACACCGAGTTGAGTCTGCTGACCGAGATCCGGAACATCCTCGCCGAGACCAACGGCTCCAGCGGCGACAGCGTCGCAGCGCCCGGCAGCGGCCCTAGTCCCGACACCGCCGAGACGACGAGCGCCGACAAGTCCTGACCCGCAGATGCAAGCAGCCCCGGCGGAGGCCGGGGGCTGCTTATACGCCCGGGAGTTAGTTCATGTTCCAGGGTTCGCCGTAGGTGGTGACGCTGTCACCAGCCTTGGAGATGAGCCGGGCGAACGGACGCAGCAGCACACCACCGGCCGCACCGGTCACCGTGCCGTGCGCATTGGACACCGCGACCGCACCATTCGGGCCGGAGACATCCACCGAGAACGTC
>DATARY010000203.1:0-6744 GCA_036263935.1 Mycobacterium sp. | reverse complement strand
CTGCGGCATCCAGGCCGCCGCGGCCAAGTATCTGGGCGCCGAGGCCGGCTTCGATGCCTGCGACCGGGCCATGTCCACGTATGGCGGTTACGCCTACGCGAAGGAGTGCCACGTGGAGCGGCTGTGGCGGGAGGCGCGGCTGCTCCGCAACGCGCCGTTCTCGCAGGAGATGGTCCTGACCTATATCTCCGCGCAGGCGCTGAAGCTGCCCCGCAGCTACTGAAGCAGCGCTCTCGGAACCGTCACGCCAGCAGCGACCGCGCCATGACGACGCGCTGGATCTGGTTGGTGCCCTCGTAGATCTGGGTTATCTTGGCGTCGCGCATCATCCGTTCGACCGGGAAGTCGACGGTGTAGCCGGCGCCGCCGAACAGTTGCACAGCGTCGGTGGTGACCTCCATCGCGACGTCGGAGGCAAAGCATTTCGAGGCCGACGATATGAAGCTCAGCGCCGGCTCGCCACGCTCGGCGCGGGCGGCCGCGGTGTACACCATCAACCGCGCAGCCTCCACCTTCATCGCCATGTCGGCGAGCATGAATTGCACGCCCTGGAAGTCGCTCACCGGCCTGCGGAACTGCTTGCGTTCCTTGGTGTATGCGATCGCCGCGTCCAAGGCGCCCTGCGCGATGCCGACGGCCTGCGCGCCGATCGTCGGACGGGTGTGGTCGAGGCTGGCCAGCGCGGTCTTGAACCCCGTGCCCGGGTCGCCGATGATGCGGTCGCCGGGAATGCGGCAGTTTTCGAAATACAGTTCTGTGGTCGGAGAGCCTTTGATACCGAGCTTGCGCTCTTTGGCGCCGACGGTGAAGCCCTCGTCGTCCTTGTGCACGATGAACGCTGAGATGCCGTTGGCGCCCTTGCCCGGATCGGTCACCGCCATCACGGTGTACCAGCTCGACTTGCCGCCGTTGGTTATCCAGCACTTTGCGCCGTCGAGCACCCAGTCGTCGCCATCGGCGCGCGCGCGGGTGCGCATCGACGCGGGATCGCTGCCGGCTTCCCGCTCTGAAAGCGCATAGGAGGCCATCGCGTCGCCCGATGCCAGCGTCGGTAGCACCTGCCTCTTCAACTCGTCTGAGCCACTGAGGATCAGCCCAATCGTGCCGAGCTTGTTGACACCGGGGATCAGCGAGGAGGATGCGCATACTCGTGCGACCTCCTCGACAACAATGCAACACGCGACCGCGTCGGCGCCCTGTCCGCCGTACTCCTCGGGGACGTGCACCGCCGAGAATCCGGTGTCGTTGAGGACCTTGAGTGCTTCTTCAGGAAACCGAGAGTTCTGATCGACGTCGGAGGCGTATGGGGCAATCTCCTTCTCGCACAGTTGGCGCAGCACCGCGCGCAACTCATTGTGTTCTTCGGATAACTTGAACAGGTCGAACGATGGATCACCGAAGCGTTGCATGCGCGCCAGATTAGGTGTAGATGAGCCCGCCACCTTCGTCCCCGAGACACGAAAACCGCAGAAATTGTTGTGGCCGGCCACTAACGGATTCCGGCGTTGTCGCCGGACGCACTGCCTGCTGGCAGGTAGGCGAAGACTGCAGGTGGCCTCAGCCACCTATGCGCGCCACCTGTGATGTGGATCACCACCCTGCGCGGGACCCTTTAAGGAACGCCGGAAGGGTCGGCCAGGGAGGAAATCATGTGGACGGTAATCACGTCACAGGGTCAGCGGGTGGACGGTATAACCCATGAACACACCGCGCTGAGGACAGTGCATTCGATGGGAGTGACCACGCTGCTCGCCCCGTATCGCTATTTGGTGGTGGACAATCGCGGGCACCAATTCCACGCCGAGATTCATCGCTGCCCAGTCCCTACGTTGCGGCGTCGCCAAACCGGATAACGCGAATTACCATGCGTCCCAGAGGAAATAAGCTCAACGGCTCTCTTGGTCGTTCTGCTCTTCGGCGGGGTTTCGCAGCGGCAGCTCAACGTGCAGCGCCGTCCCGTCCCCGGGCGGGCTGTGGAGCACAAGCGTGCCGCCCAGCGCCTCCACCCGGTCATTGAGGCCAACCAAGCCGGAGCCGCGTGCAGCGTCGGCGCCGCCAATCCCGTCATCTCTGATGTGTACGTACAGGACGCCCTCTTTTTGCCCCACCTCGACGAACACAACGGAAGCGTTGGCGTACTTGACCGCATTCGTCAATGCCTCCGCGGCCACGTAGTACGCCGCTACCTCTACCCGCTCCGGCGCCCGCTCCGCCAACTCCACCTCCAGCTCAACCGGAATCGGGCAGTTGAGCGCGAGGGACTTGAGCGCTGGCCGCAGGCCGCCCTTGGTCAGGATCGCGGGGTGGATTCCGCGGGCGAGCTCGCGCAGTTCGTCGAGCGCACCGGTCGCCCCCGCGATGGCGCGGTCGATCTCCGAGCCCAGTTCGTCGGCCCCGGCCCACACCCGCGCCCGTGCGGCGCGCAGTTGGAGCACCAGCGTGACGAGCCGCTGCTGGGCGCCGTCGTGCAGGTTGCGCTCGATGCGCCTGCGCGTCTGATCGGCCGTGGCAACCACTCGCGCGCGCGACGCGGTCAGCTCGGCCTGTGCGTCCGCGTTCGCGATCGCGATCGCAACAAGCTCGGTGAAGTCGCCCAGGCGCGCTTCTGTTTCCGGCGGTGGCGGCTCATCACCCGTCGATGCCACGACAATGAGGCCCCATAGCCCGCCTTTGACGGTGATCGGCGCCCCGACCGCGGTACGAATGCCGGACGCGAGGGCAGCCGAGCGGGCCTCACCCGTGTAGCGGTCAACCCGAGACGGCTGTCCGGTCTCGCGCACGAGCGCACCCACGCCGCCCTCGGGAGCCCAACGATCGTGCCCGACGGGCAGCGTCTCGCCGGTCAGGCTCCACGCGGCAAGGACCGTTACCGCGTCATCCGCGTCGTACCGGGCCACGTACGACCGGTCAACCGATAGCAGATGGCCGACCTCTTCGGCCACCCGTGCAAATACGGCCGACGGCAGGGCGGCCGCCGCGACCAGCGTGGCCACCCGGCGCAGCGCGGCCTGCTCATCGGCGACCCGCCGCAGCTCCTCGCGCGCCTGCGCGTTCGCGATCGCGGTTGCGAGGAGATCGGTGAACCGGGCGGTGCCCAGTTCCATTCCGGCCGGCAACCGCTCGCGCTGGGTCGAGACGGCGACCAAAACACCCCAGAGTCGCCCTTCGACCGTGATCGGTGCGCCGACTCCCGATTGGATCCCCATGCTGTGGAAGAACGCCGGGATCGAGCCCGGCGGGCCCTCGAATCGCTCCATGCGAATTGGACGGCGCGTCTCCAGTACTCGCACGGTGACGCCGCTGCCCGTGACACTGAGCCGTGACCCGATCGGGATGGCGATCCCCGGGACGCTCCAGCCGCCGACGAGCGTCGCCTTGAGCTCCGGTTCGTAGCGGAACACCGCCGCGACTTCGGCGCCGAACAGCTGGCCCACCTCGGCCGCAACCGCTGAGAAGGTTTCCGCCGGCGAGACGCCTTCCGCGACGAGCGTCGCAACGCGGCGCAACGCTGCCTGCTCTTCCTCACTGCGCCGCCGCTCGGTGATGTCGCGCGCCACTGCGACCGCGATCTCCTCGCTTGAAGACGCCTTGGCCGTCCATTGAAGCCAGCGCACCGAGCTGTCGGCACGGATATAGCGATTCTCGAACCCGATTAGGTCGCCACCGGCCAACTGCGACGCGAATGCCTCCGTTGTGCGCTGGCGGTCATCTGGGTGAATGAACTCGAGGAAGGGCCGCGACGTGAGCTCGCTTCCCGGGTAACCGAGCGTCCGCTCGAAAGCCGGGTTGACACGGCTGAAGACGCCGTCGGGACCGCCAATGCAGAACAGGTCGAGCGAGAGGTCGAAGAAGTCGGCGAGCTCTCTCTCGGCGCGTTCGCGCCGGCCCTCGACGTCAGCGAATGCCGCCATGGTGTCGTTGAGTCCGCCCAGCAGACCGGACCATGTTCCCTCGAACGCGGCGACTTCTGCGCGATGTTCCAGGCGGTTTTGCCTCACGGCTGCGGCCATTTCCCGAATCTCCGCGGCCAGGCGCTGCACCGTCACGTGTAGGTTCCGGAAAGCCGAGGCTACTTGGCCGATCTCGTCGCGGCCGCGGTAGCCGATGTCGAACGTAAGGTCGCCGCTGGAAAGGCTTTGGGCGCCTTCGGAGACCTCTCGCAGCGGGCGCGTGATCGACCGCCGCAGTGCGAGGGCCAGGCCGCTGACAACGAGCAAGACTCCGAGCGACATGCCGAGGCCGCGGAAGCCGTGTGCCTGCGCCTCGCCAATATCGGCCGACGCCGTCGCAGCGAGGTTCTTTCGTGCGCCTGCCTGCAGGTCTCGCAGCGACCCGATCCGCCCCCCCGATGCATCAAGCCATCCTGCGAGGGAGGGTGCACGCGGTGTGGGGAAGGCTTGGCCAACGAGGTCATCGCGCACAGTGGCAACCGTGATGCCGGACGGGTTGAACCGCGCGGCCTCGAGGTCGGCGGCGAGCGGGCCGGCGGCGTTGTCGCGGAACGTGTCGAGTTGCGCGGCCTCCAGGACGCTCCAGCGTGCGGCGGCGGAGGCTGCGAGAGCGGTGGGAGTCGGTGTCGCCAGCAGGGCCGCGACGTCAACCTGCTCGCGCGCTGCCGCCTCGATCGCCTCGACGATCGCCACGTATGCGTTGGCCGGTCGCGCCGATCGCTGCGTAGGCGCGGACCCATCCAGCTGCCGTATCGTCCCGACCAGGTTGCGAACGATCGAGCTGTACGCCTCGACAGTGCCGGGCACGTTCAGCGAGCCGCTCATCACCTCAACCCGCACGGCGTTCAGCTGCCGCCGCGCCGCATCCAGCCGGCCCCCGACATCGACCGGCCCGGGCCGCGCCCCGGCCTGCCCGCTTGTCTTTTGAAGTGCGGCGTCGACGCCCGCCTGCGCCGCACGCAACCGCCGCACCGCGTCGTCGCTTGGGCGCAGGATCATGAGCGCAGCGGCCGTACGCTCGTCGGCGAGGGTGGTGGCGAGGTCGGTGACCGCGAACGACTGCTCAGTCGCGTTCTGGAAGTCGCGGAGCGACGATGCCGTCCGCCAGTTACCCAGCGCTCCGACAATGGTGAAACCGAGCAGCACGCCCACCGGCAGCAGCACGAGCAGCATCAGCTTCGCCCCAACGCCCAGCCGACCAAACAGCGGTGTCCTCGTGCGGGACGCGGCCTTGCGTGGCTGCTGCTCGGTCACGATGGCGGCGGGTAGTACTGGTGGCCACGAAGGTCGCTTTCGACGCGCCGCGCGGCGGCGTCAAGGGAGGCCTTGACGGGCGATCCATGGACAACCGCTTCGTTGAACGCGCTCGCGAACGCGGCGCTCAGGGATGGATAGGCCGGCGTCTGCGGTCGCGGCCGCGCAACTCCGTCCTCCAACTGGTCGGTGTAGAGGTGCTCAGATCCACTCGCTGCGAAATTGGGGGAGAGGTCTACTGCGCTCCTGGTGGCGGGAATCGCGCCGTTCACACCCGTTGTCCGGAGCACCTCCTGCGGACGCAGAAGGAACTGGATGAAACGCCAGGCCGCGTCTCCGTCGGTCGCGCTCGACGTGATGCCCCACTGCCACGTTCCCGAGCCGGTCGCCGTCCGTTCGCCGAAATTGGGCAGTGGAACGATCACGACGTCCGCCGGGAACGCTTTCGTGTAGCGGTCGTAGAACCAATGCCCTATCCACGAGATCGGGCTTCTGCCCAGCTCGAACGAATCTCCATTGCTGTTCGGGTCGACGTAGCCGTCCTTGAACCACTGCTGCATCACGGTGAATGCCTTCACGGCGGGCGGCCCATTGAGGAAGCCGTCGACGGTGCGGTAGTTGGACCGGTCGATCAGGTCTCCGCCCGCGGACCAGACCGCCGGCGCGAAGCCGTAGGTGAACCACTCCGGGTTCGGCTCGTTGAGCTGCAGATCCAGCGGTTGCTCGAAGCCCGCCTGCCGAAGCCTGTGAAGAATGTCGGTAAATTCGTCGGCGGTCCACGCGTCGCGCCAACCGCTCGGGATGCGGATACCGGCTCTCGCCAGGATCGAGGGCCGCACGTACAGACCGAGGCCTGAATCGAATGTCTCGATGCCCCACAGCCGGTTCGCGTAGGTGCCCTGCTGAAGTATCGATGGCAGTAGGTCGTCGCGCAGCCCGCTCGAAACACAGGAATCGATCGGCTTGAGCTTGCCTGACCAGGCGTAGTTGTAGAGGTTTGGGCCGTCGAAGTCCAGGATGTCCGGCAGGTCGCCGTGGGCCGCGGCGGCCTGCACCTGCTGTGAGTAATCACCAACGGGGAGGGTGATCAATTTGACCTGTGCGTGTTGGTCGGCTGCGTTGAAGGCGTTGACCTGCTCGCGCAACGTCTGCGCTTCCTGGGTGTTGCCGCTGTCGTGAAACCAGGCGGTGATGTAGGTGGGCCCCGGTCCGCTGAACTTCCCGTCACACGTTGAGTCGCTCGCCGTGCGAGTCGGGCCAGACTGTCCACCACAGGCCGACACCGCTAACAAGCCGAGGCAACTTGCGAGGGCGGCGACGATCTGTTGTCGCGGATGCAGTCCGGGCGCTTTCTGAGGGCAAGAAAACTGCGCGCTCGGCTCAGCCGCCTCCTGTCCGGTGACAGCAAGGCGAATAAACGGGCAGTGCGGTGCCCATTGGCCCGGTCGGCTCCTAATCGGCCAACTCTAGCGCTACTCCTCTGCCCGGTTGGCAGCATTTGGAACCGGTTCCACCGCTCAGCCGGAGTAGGACAAGTCCG
>DATARY010000194.1:0-39122 GCA_036263935.1 Mycobacterium sp. | reverse complement strand
ATCCGGCCTGATCCTTGGTTGATCACCCGTTGGACGGCGACGGTGGAATCATCGCTGTCGCAACCAATTCCAGGTGATCCGAATAGCGATCTCGACTCCGTGCATCGGCCCACCCGTACGGGACGGTCTTGTCCAAGTGAGGAGCTTGTAACGAAACGTGGTCGGGGTTCGGGTCGGGCTGACAATCAGACCTACTACCCTCAGTACCGCAGGGCGATTCTTGGGGGTTTGCGCAGTGATTGGGATCCAGGCGGAGTTTCCGGCTTGAGTCAGTCCACGCCACAGGGAGGCGAGCACCACGAAGCCGCCGACGATGAGACGGGGCCGTTGCACGTTTCCGGTTCTGTGAGGTCCACCGACCGAACGCGCGCCCGTGATGACGGCGCTGCGGCGAGTCGTTTCGACGGACCCCTTACGGTGACGCCGCGGCGGGTGAGCCGTGATCGCAAGCCATTCGTTCTGTTCGTCACGGCTGTCTTGGCCGTTGTGCTCGTCGTCGTCTGTCTCGCGATCTGGCTGTCGCAACGATCGTCGGGTCCGCCCGATTCGCCACCGGCGATCAGTGCACCGGTTTCGAACTCGCCCAATGCCGAGTCTCAAGCGCGGCTGTTGCGATTGCTTCCTCCCGGCTATGGGTCAGGCTCGTGCGAACCGGCCGCGCTGTCGAATGGCGCTCTGGCTGTGGTCAATTGTGCCAAGAACTCTGACCCCGGCGGCCCGGTCTCGGCCACCTACACATTGGTCCGCGACCAAGCCGCGCTGCAGGCCACGTTCGACGCGATCGTTCGCGACTCGGCTGTCGTCGTCTGCCCTGGCAACATCCAGTCGCCAGGCCCGTGGCGGCGCAATGCCACTCCTCAACAGACGAGCGGAACGCTGTTCTGCGGCTTCCAACAAAGCGGTCCGAAGGTGACATGGACAACCGACGACGACCTGTTGGTCAGCACCGTCACGGGCGACCCACGAGGACCGAACCTCGACCAGTTATATGCGTGGTGGTCAAGCCATTCGTAACGGCCATTGACCAGCCACGTGATCGTCACCTCGAGGGTGGCGCTGGAGCGACGGTCGTCGTGGTCGGTGCTGCCGGGCTCTGTGCCGGAACCGGTGTTCCTTGAACGGCCGGGGGCATGGGTGCGCCCTCGGTTCCCGCGGGAGGCGGTGTTCCTTGGCTGCCCGCGGGCAGCGGCGTTCCCTGGCTGCCCGCCGGAAGCGGTGTTCCCTGGCTGCCCGCCGGAAGCGGCGTCCCCTGGCTGACCGCGGGAAGGGGTGTTCCCTGGCTGACCGCAGGGACGGGCGCCATGTCGGCTGTATCCGGCGCGAGCGACGCGTCGGCAGCAGCCTGGACGGGTGTCGCAGGGGTAGCAGCTTGAAGCGGTGGACCGGCTGGATATGTCGTTGTTTGGCTACGGGGAGTCGGGGCCCATTGGGTGCCTGCCTGGCTTGGCGACGGCGCCGACTGAACCCAGGCGAGCATATCCTGGCCGCCGGCGTTGTACACGACGCTGGTGGGGCTGGTGCCCGTGACGTCGAAATAGACTTTCCCGCTGGTCTTTTGGCCTTGAGCGAGGGTTGACGGATTCACGCCCTCCGGTGTGGCGGCGCCAAAGAGCGCCCGGTACGTCTGGCCGTCGCCGGTTCGGGCGTTGAGGTTCGAAACGATCGGCGTGGCGCTGCCCTGGATCGCCTCGTCGGTCGCGGTGGCCTCCCAAAGGGTGCCACTCACCGGGTAGGGAATCGCGTCACTGCTGGGTTTGAGGTTGCTGATCGTCCAGCCCTGCACGACATTTCCGTCGTTTAGCTTCGCTTGACTCCCGATCGATTGCGTGGTGACATCTTCGGCGGATGCGATCGGTGCGCCGACGACGCCGACTGCTCCTGCCGTCGCCGCCGATGCCAATGCGGTGGTAATTGTGGTGATCTTCAAGGTCATGCACTCCTGAGTCGTCCGACTGGCGGCATCCCTTGCACAGGGATGATCACTGCAAAAGAAAGCTAGCAGGTTTACAGCTGGCTCTCATCTACCGATCGAGGCCGCCCTGTAGATCCGCACATGGCTTCTGGTCCAAAGCAATTCGATGTAATCGACCCGAGCAAACCATGCAAGTAATCGTTGAATCAACGCTTCCCAATTCGTGACCGTGAAGTTCTGCGACGGCCTGGCGTCGCTCCGTGCAGCATGGCCAGCACACAGCAAGGTCAGCGGCATTAGCTGGGGAACACGGCGAGCGTCCAAGCTCCGCAAACCAATTCAGATGGGCGGCTGTTGCTAATGGTACTGACGGTGCTGGTGATAGCCGCGGCCGATGGAGCTAAGCGGAAATCAACTCCACGCCGGCCAGCGCGACCGCGTCGTCACGCTCCGGCGCGGTGACGACGCCTTGGAACCCGTCGCCCTCCTTCCAGATGCTGGCCTTCAGCGTCTCGCCTGGGAACACGACGCCGGCGAACCGGGCGCCATAGCTGCCGACGCGGGCGGTGTCCCCGTCGAGCAGTGCATCCACCATCGCCTTGCACGTCATCCCATAGGTACACAGTCCGTGCAGGATCGGGCGCGGAAAGCCTGCAGCCGCAGCGAAATCCGGGTCGGAGTGCAGCGGGTTGCGGTCGCCGCACATGCGGTACAGCAGCGCCTGCTGTGGCGACACCGGAATCGACAGCTCGAAATCGGGGGAGCGGGCCGGCGGTTCCGACGACGTCGACGGACCACGCTCGCCGCCGAAACCGCCCTCGCCGCGGGCGAAGATCGACCGCTTCTGCGTCCACAGCAGCGCGCCGTCGGGCGCGGTCACCGTCGTCTCCGACCAGATCACCGCGGCCTTGCCCTTGTCCCAGATATCGGTGAACCGCGTCACCGCAACGCCGGTGCCCGACGGCGGGATCGGACCCGGTGCCGACACCGCCTCACTGGCGTGCAGCACCTTGCTCAGCTCGATGTCGATGCCCGGGAACTTCACCGTCGGCGGTTTGGTCATGTGGAAGCTCTGCGCCACGTTGCCGAACGTCGGCAGCACCTGCGGCGTTTCGTCGGTCAGGTAGCGCAATTCCCGCTTGTCCACCGGGTCGCTGCCCGCGCCCAGACCGAGGTGGTAGAGCTGCACATCGTTACTGGTCCAGGAGAATTCGGCCGGCTCGAGTTCCGTGCCGAGCGCCTCGTCGAGATTGATGGGCATGCTCTAGCCCTTTCCCGTGGAGATTGTCGCCGGCCGGGCGGCTCCCGCGACGTGCAGTGCCGCCAAGTATCCGAACGTCATCGCCGGTCCGATCGTCCCGCCCGGTCCGGGATAGGTGTGACCCATCACCGGCGCGCTCACGTTGCCCGCGGCGTACAACCCATCGATGATCGAACCGTCGTCGCGCATCGCGCGGCCGTGGATGTCGGTGCGGACGCCGCCCTTGGTGCCGAGGTCGCCCGGAACCATCTTGGCCGCGTAGAACGGCGCATGGCGGATCTCCCCGAGGTTCGGGTTGGGCTTGTTGGTCGGATCACCGTAATAGCGGTCGTAGGCGCTCTCGCCGCGCTTGAAGTCCTCGTCGACGCCCGAGCGCGCGAAACCGTTGAAGCGGTCGACGTTCGCCTTCAGCGCCTCGGCCGGCAGACCGGCCCTGGCCGCCAGCTCCTCCAGCGTGTCGGCCTGAACGATGACGCCGGAATCCATCCACTTCTTCGGAATGCGTTGTCCCGGCTGCAATCCCGCGAAGATGTACCGATCGCGGTACTGCTGGTCGAACACCAGCCAGGACGGAATGTTCTCGCCCGGCCCCGGGCCCAGGCCGTACTGGCCGCCGTACATGTGGTGGCATGCCTCGACGTACGGCATCGATTCGTTCATGAACCGCGTGCCCGACATGTTCACGATGATCGAGCCGGGGGAGTTGCGCTCGGACAGGGCGAACCACGGCGCGCCGACCAACGGCACCGTCGGCCCCCACCATGCGTCCTCCATGATGTCCAGTGCGGCGCCCAGCTTCTCGGCGGCCAGGATGCCGTCGCCGGTGTTCGCCTTGGCGCCGACCGTCCACTCCGTCGTGATCGGTGCACGCTGGTATTTCACCCGCATCTGCTCGTTGTGCTCGAACCCGCCGGATCCGAGGATCACGGCGCGGCGCGCCCGGATCAACTCCGGCTCAGCCGATTCCGGCGCATCTGAGGACCGCGCCCAGATTCCACAAACCCTGCCGTCCTCGACGTACAGGTCAGTCAACGCCGTGTTGAGGCGGACGGGAACGCCGGCCTTCTGCAGCCCGATCCGCAGCGGTGCGATCAGAGCGCGGCCCATGCCGACCAGGTTCTTGCCCGTCGCTTTCGCCCACATCGTCCGCGCGCCCACTTTCAGGCTGCGCAGCACGCCGCGCGGATGCCGCCTGAGCTGATTGAGCCGAACGTAATCCTGTTGCATCACAACGACATTGAGCGGTACCTTGCCGTACGGCGGTTCCAGCCCGGGCAGATCGGCACCGAGCTTGCGGGCGTCGAACGGCTTCGGCTCGATCGAACGACCCGCGGGTCGGCCGCCGGGAGTCTCGGGGTAGTAGTCCGAATAGCCGGGAACCCAGCACATCTTCAGCGGCGAGTTCTTCAAGACGAAGGACAACATCTCGGGGCCCCGCTCGAGATAGGTGTCGATGCGTTCCGGCTCGACGACGTCACCGATGATCGTGTGCAGGTACGTGCGGGCGGCCTCGGGGGTGTCGGTGATGCCGCCGCGCTTGAGGACCTCGTTGTTCGGGATCCAGACGCCACCGCCTGACCGCGCAGTGGAACCGCCATAGTGCGCGGCCTTCTCGACGACTACAGTGGATAGTCCCTGGTGGGCCGCGGTGAGGGCGGCGACCATGCCGGCGGCGCCGCTTCCCACCACGACGACGTCGTACTCCTGACCCGTCATGTAGAACACGTTATAGAATTGCCGGGCCGCCGAACAACCGCCCCGGTCGACGAAACGAGGGGACTTCGCATAAATGCTCAGTGTCCAGGTGCGTGACGAGCTGGCCGCCGACCTCGCTCAGGCCGAGCGCAGCCGCGTTCCGATCTCCCCGTTGACCGACGGAAACCCGGATATCGACGTGATCGATGCCTACGAGATCCAGCTGATCAACATCCGCCAACGGGTCGCGGAGGGTGCCCGCGTGGTTGGACACAAGGTTGGCCTGTCGTCCGAGGCCATGCAGAAGATGATGAACGTGGACGAACCCGATTACGGCCACCTGCTCGACGAGATGCAGGTTTATGAGGATAAGCCGGTCAAATCTGGTCGGTACCTGTACCCACGTGTCGAGGTCGAGGTCGGCTTCATCCTGGCAGACGACCTGCCCGGCGCGGGCTGCACCGAGGACGACGTCCTGGCGGCGACGGCAGCGTTCGCCCCGTCCATCGAGCTGATCGACACCCGCATCACCAACTGGAAGATCAAGTTGTGCGACACCATCGCGGACAACGCCTCCTCTGCGGGCTGGGTGCTCGGGGAGGCGCGGGTGTCGCCCAAGGACGTCGACATCCGCAATATCGACGCGGTCCTGACCAACAACGGCGAGGTCGTCGCGAAGGGCCGCAGTGATGCGGTGCTCGGGAACCCGGTGACCGCGGTGGCCTGGCTGGCGCGAAAAGTGGAGGGCTTCGGGGTCCGCCTCAAAGCCGGAGACATCGTGCTGCCGGGTTCGTGCACGCGTGCGATAGATGCACCGCCCGGCAGCAATTTCGTCGCCGACTTCAGCGGGTTAGGTTCGGTACGGCTGAGTTTCGAATAAGGGAGAGACGACACATGCCACCCGGTTCTTCTGCAAAGGCTTCCGTCGCCATCGTCGGGTCGGGCAACATCAGCACCGACCTGCTGTACAAGCTGCTGCGCTCGGAGTGGCTGGAGCCACGCTGGATGGTGGGCATCGACCCCGAGTCCGAGGGTCTGGCCCGCGCGCGCAAGCTGGGTCTAGAGACCAGCCACCAAGGTGTCGACTGGCTGCTGGGCCTGGATGAGAAGCCCGACATACTGTTCGAGGCCACCAGTGCCTACGTGCACAAAGACGCCGCCCCCAGATACGCCGAAGCGGGCATCCGAGCCATCGACCTCACCCCGGCCGCCGTGGGCCCGGCCGTCATCCCGCCGGCCAATCTGCGTGACCATCTCGATGCGCCCAACGTCAACATGATCACCTGCGGCGGGCAGGCCACCATCCCGATCGTCTACGCCGTCTCCCGCGTCGTCGACGTTCCCTACGCGGAGATCGTGGCCAGCGTTGCGTCAGTCTCGGCGGGACCGGGCACCCGAGCCAACATCGACGAATTCACCAAGACCACCGCCAAGGGCGTGGAGACCATCGGCGGCGCCATGCGCGGCAAGGCAATCATCATCCTCAACCCTGCCGATCCGCCGATGATCATGCGCGACACCATCTTCTGCGCGATTCCCGAAGACGCCGACCGCGACGCCATTGCCCGGTCCATTCAGGACGTCGTCGCCGAGGTGCAGACCTATGTGCCCGGCTACCGGCTGCTCAACGAGCCGCAGTTCGACGACCCGTCGATGAACTCCGGCGGTCAGGCACTCATCACCACCTTCGTCGAGGTGGAAGGCGCCGGGGACTACTTGCCGCCGTATTCGGGCAATCTGGACATCATGACCGCGGCGGCCACCAAGGTCGGCGAGGAAATCGCCAGGGAAAAATTTGGGGCATCGCTCTCCGCATCAACAGGAGCCCAGGCATGAGCACCGATATCTTCTTCAACCCGGTGTGGGACATCCGGATCACCGACACGTCTTTGCGCGACGGGTCGCACCACAAGCGCCATCAGTTCACCAAGGAGGAAGTCCACGCGATCGTCGCAGCCCTCGACGCCGCGGGCGTCCCGGTCATCGAGGTCACCCACGGCGACGGGCTGGGCGGCTCGAGCTTCAACTACGGCTTCTCCAAGACCCCCGAGCAGGAGCTGATCAAGCTCGCGGCGGAGACCGCCAAGGAGTCGAAGATCGCGTTCCTGATGCTGCCCGGAGTCGGGACCAAGGAGGACATCAAGGAGGCGCAGAACAACGGCGGGTCGATCTGCCGGATCGCCACCCACTGCACCGAGGCCGATGTCGCCATCCAGCATTTCGGCCTGGCCCGCGAGCTCGGCCTTGAGACCGTCGGGTTCCTGATGATGTCCCACACCATTCCGCCGGAGAAGCTCGCCCAGCAGGCGCGGATCATGGCCGACGCCGGCTGCCAGTGCGTCTATGTCGTCGACTCGGCCGGCGCGCTGGTCCTCGAGGGCGTGGCCGACCGCGTTTCGGCCCTGGTTGCCGAATTGGGGTCGGCTGCTCAGGTTGGTTTTCATGGGCACGAGAACCTGGGCCTCGGCGTCGCGAACAGTGTGGAGGCGGTCCGCGCGGGCGCCAAGCAGATCGACGGTTCATGCCGCCGGTTCGGTGCCGGCGCCGGCAACGCGCCCGTCGAAGCCCTGATCGGGGTCTTCGACAAGATCGGCGTCAAGACCGGCATCGACTTCTTCGACATCGCCGACGCGGCCGAGGACGTCGTTGCACCCGCAATGCCGGCCGAATGCCTGCTCGACCGCAACGCGCTGATCATGGGCTACTCCGGCGTGTACTCGAGCTTCCTCAAGCACGCGATCCGCCAGTCCGAGCGCTACGGCGTGCCCGCGCACCAGCTGCTGCACCGTGCCGGACAGCGCAAGCTCATCGGCGGTCAGGAGGACCAGCTCATCGACATCGCGCTGGAGATCAAGCGTGAGCAGGAGGACGGTCAAGCCGTCGCCGGCTAACCCGCAGATCGAATCCGATCTGAAGCAGATTCAGCAGCCGGTCGTCGACCTGAAGACCAAATGGGGCCGCCAGGTGACGCCAACGGCTGTGGTCGAGGCACTCCAGGCCCTGTAGTCAAGTAGGGCGGGCAAGATGGGGCGGTGACCGCCGCTCCCACCCAACGCCGCAGGCGTATCGGCTCGATGGAGGTCTTGCTCGCGACGCTCATCGCGCTGGCGCTGGCGGCCGGCGCGATGAGTGCGTTCGTGGCCGGTGACGCGAGCCTGAGCGTGGCCGCGACGGTGTTCTGCGGCGTCTTCGTCCAGGCGGTGCCGTTCCTGGTATTGGGCGTTGTGGTGAGCGGTCTGATCGCCGCATTTGTATCGCCCGACCAGTTAACGCGTTGGCTGCCCCGCCAGCCCGCGATGGCGGTCGCCGTCGCCGGGGTTGGCGGCGCGGCCCTGCCGGGCTGCGAATGCGGGTCGATACCGGTGGCCCGGCGCCTTTTCGCCGAGGGAAGCACTGGCGCGGCGGCACTCACGTTCATGCTCTCTGCCCCTGCCATCAACCCGGTGGTGCTGGTGGCAACCGCCGTCGCCTTCCCCGGCCAGCCTGCGATCGTCGCGGCCCGCTTCGTGGGCTCGCTTCTCACCGCGGTCACGATGGGACTGCTGTGGCAGCGCTGGGGCCGCGGCGAATGGGTGACCCGTGGGCTGCCCACGCCAGCGCACACCGACGCCTCCCGCTGGGCGGTGTTCACCGAGGCGGCCCGGCACGATTTTCTGCAGGCCGCGTCATATCTGGTGCTGGGTGCCGCGGCCGCCGCCGCCCTGCGAGTTGTGGTGCCGCCGTGGGTCTTTGAGCATCTCGCCGGCAACCTCATCCTCGGCGTGCTCACGATGGCGGTGTTCGCGGTCGTGCTGGCGCTGTGCTCGGAGGCTGACGCCTTCGTCGCGGCCAGCCTGACCATGCTGCCGCTGTTACCGCGCCTTGTGTTCCTCGTCGTCGGCCCCGCCATCGACATCAAGCTGTCCGCGATGCAGGCCGGTCTTTTCGGCCGCGCGTTCGCGATTCGGTTCGGGCCCGCGACATTCGTCGTCGCCACGGTCGTCGCGACGGTCGTCGGACTGGCCTTCCTCGGCGGTGGGCGATGAGCCGCGGCACCCAGAACACGCTGCTGTTGCTCGTCGGGCTGAGCGTCGCGGTGATGGTGATCAAGCGCTCGTACCTGCACTACGTCAAGCCCGCGCTGCTGCCGTGGTTGATCGCCTCGGCGGTCGTGCTCGTCGGGCTCGCGGTGACCGCCATCGTCCGCGATCTGCGCCAGGGGCAGGCCGACCCCGACGACGGCCATCGACACCGCGAGTGGCTGGTGTGGGTACTGCTGGTGCCGATCGCATTGACGGCGTTCGTCGTGCCGCCCCCGCTCGGCGCCCGCGGTGCGACTCCGGCGGCGGTCGCAGCGACGCAGCCCGCGCGCCACCCGTTCCCGTCCCTGCCCACCGGACGCGCGCCGACCGTGTCGATTCCCGACGTCCTGATGCGGGCGGCGGCCGACTCGACCAACAGCCTCGACGGCCGGTTGATCACCATCATCGGCTTCACGATGCGCTACCCGGACAGCACGGACCTGGCCCGCGTGGTGATCGTCTGCTGCGCCGCCGACGCGCAACTGGCCCGCATCCACCTGACCGGTTCGGGCGTCGCGGGCTATCCGGAGGACACGTGGCTGCAGGTCGAGGGCAACGTCGTGCCGGGTTCGTCACAGCCGGCGACGAACTTCATCCCGACCATGGCCGTCTCGAGCGTCAAGCGCATCGACAAGCCCGCAAACACCTACGCCTACTAATGCCGTCGAAGTGCCAAGAAGTTCGCTATTGACGTAAAACAGAAACACGTTCTAGTTTCTAGGGGTGTACTCCCAGCCGCTCGCCGAGGCGATCGCCGAGGCAGAAGATCTCGTCGCCGCCGCTCCGTTCATCGAATCCGAAGCCGACCTGCTGGAAGGATTGCAGTACCTGGCCGGCTGCATCGCGGGATGCACCCATCTCGCGTTCGACTACGAACGTGACCATCCGTTCATGCAGTCCGGCACCGGGCCGTTCACCAAGATGGGACTGGACAACCCCGACACCCTCTACTTCGGCACGCGCGTGCAGCCCGGCCACGAGTATGTCGTCACCGGCAAGCGCGGCACCACCACCGATCTGAGCTTCCAGATGCTCGGCGGCGAGTACACCGACGACAACGTGCCCGTCAGCCAGGCGGCGTTCGACGATCGCGAACTCGACATCGCGCCCGACGGAACCTTCGAGTGGCGGGTCACGCCAACCAGCCCGTCCCAGTTGCTCGTTCGCGAGGTCTACAACGATTGGTCCGCCCAGCGCGGATACATCAGTGTCGCCCGCACCGACACCGCGGGCACCGCACCGCCACCCCTGACCCGTCGGCTGATCGAAAAGCGTTATGCGGTAGCGGGAAAGCAATTGGTTCAGCGGGTGAAGACTTGGTTGCAGTTCCCGCAGTGGTTCTACAACAACCTGCCGGTCAACACGATGGTGGCGCCGCGGCTGACGCCCGGTGGACTTGCCACGCAGTACTCGTCGGTTGGGCACTTCGACCTGATGCCCGACCAGGCGATGATCATCACCCTGCCGGTCACCGACGCGCCCTACCTCGGTTTCCAACTCGGCAGCCTGTGGTACATCTCGCTGGACTACATCAACCACCAGACATCGCTGAACGGCACTCAGGCGCAGGCGGATCCGGATGACAAGATCCGGATCGTGGTGGCTGACGCGAACCCCGGCGTTACGAACTGGGTCGAGACCCTCGGACACCGCAAGGGCTATCTGCAGTTCCGCTGGCAGCGGTTGTCGCGCGAGCTCACCGAGGCCGATGGTCCGACGGTCGAGATCGTTGACCTTGACAAGGTCGCGGCCGCGCTGCCGTACTACGAGTCCAACAAGATCTCCGATGCGGACTGGCGAGAGCGGATCGCACTGCGCCAGAAGCAGATTGCCGACAGGATGGTGGGATAGACCAATGGCCGGATTGCTTGAAGGCAAGGTTGTTGTGATCAGCGGCGTCGGGCCCGCCCTTGGTACGACGCTCGCACGCCGGTGTGCGGAGGACGGTGCCGACCTTGTGCTGGCCGCGCGCACCGTCGAACGCCTCGACGACGTGGCAAAGCAAGTCACCGACATGGGTCGCCGCGCCATCTCCGTTGGCACCGACATCACGAACGAGGATCAGGTGAACAACCTGGTGACGACCGCATTGGAGGCCTACGGCAAGGTCGATGTGCTGATCAACAACGCCTTCCGCGTGCCATCGATGAAGCCGTTGGCCAACACCACCTTCGAGCACATGCGGGATGCGATCGACCTGACGGTCTTCGGCGCCCTGCGGTTGATCCAGGGCTTCACGCCAGCGTTGGCCGAGGCCAAGGGCTCCGTGGTCAACGTGAACTCGATGGTGGTGCGACATTCCCAGGCCAAGTACGGCGCGTACAAGATGGCGAAGTCGGCTCTGCTGGCGATGTCGCAGTCGCTGGCGACCGAACTGGGTGAGCAGGGCATCCGCGTGAATTCGGTTCTGCCCGGCTACATCTGGGGCGGTACACTGGAGAGCTACTTCAATCACCAGGCCGGCAAATACGGCACCACCGTAGACGAGATCTACAAGGCCACCGCGGCCGCTTCCGACCTGAAGCGCCTGCCCACCGAGGACGAGGTGGCATCGGCGATCCTGTTCATGGCCAGCGATCTGTCCAGCGGCATCACTGGCCAGGCGCTCGACGTCAACTGCGGGGAGTACAAAGCCTGATGACTCGGACCGACGTCGGCACCGTCGACGACCTGCACGCCTCGGCCACCAAGGCATGCGGTCTCGACGACTTCGGCGTCGACAACGACAACTATCGCGAGGCGCTCGGCGTCCTGCTCGACTCATACGCCCGTGAGTCCGGTTTCACCGAACTGGGCAGCAAGATGTCCCGCTTCTTCCTGCGCAACGCGCTGGTGGCGCGACTGCTGTCCGAGGCTTCGTGGAAGCGGTACCCGCAACACACCGACGTGAAAGTCGAACGGCCGATCTTCGTGACCGGTCTGCCCCGGACGGGCACCACCGCGCTGCACCGGCTGCTGAGCGCCGACCCCAGGCACCAGGGCCTCGAGCTGTGGCTGGCCGAATTCCCGCAGCCGCGCCCGCCTCGCGAAACCTGGTCGGACAACCCGGCTTTCCAGCAGCTCGACGCTCAATTTACTAAGGCGCACAACGAGAATCCGGACTACACGGGGTTGCACTACATGACCGCCGACGAGGTGGAGGAATGTTGGCAGCTGCTACGTCAGTCGCTGCATTCGGTGTCGTATGAGACGTTGGCACATGTGCCGAGTTACGCCCAGTGGCTTGCCAAGCAGGACTGGACCAGGCCGTATCAGAGGCACCGCAACAATCTTCAACTGATCGGATTGAATGATGCCGAGAAGCGGTGGGTGCTGAAGAACCCGAGCCATCTGTTCGCTCTCCACGCGTTGTTCGCAACGTATCCGGACGCCCTGGTGGTGCAGTGCCATCGGCCGGCCGAGACCATCATGGCGTCCATGTGCTCGCTGGCGCAGCACACGACCGAGGGATGGTCGACCAAGTTCGTCGGCGCGCAGATCGGGGCAGACTCGTTGGAGACGTGGTCGCGCGGACTGGAGCTGTTCAATGCCGAACGGGCCAAGCATGATTCGGCCCAGTTCTACGACGTGGACTATTTCGAACTGACCGCCGACCCGGTGGGCACCGTCGAGGGCATCTACAACGCGTTCGGCATCGAGATGACCGACGCGGCCCGCACGGCCATGGAAGACAGCCACGCCAAAAGCAAGCAGGGCCCGCGGGCGCCCAAGCACACCTACTCCCTCGAGGATTACGGGTTGACTACCGAGCAGGTCAAGGACCGTTTCACGGGGCTATAGCTTTCTGCGCGAGCATTCGCAGAAGTCACAGGGCCTGTGCTACAACACGGTGCTGTGGCAGATATGTCCCGACGGCGAGTGCTCATGGCTGGAGTCGTGGTGCTGGCCGGCGCCGCGGCGGTGCACCGCGCGCCGTCGGTGTTGGCCGATCCGACGGACTCGGCCGAACCGGATCCGCAAATCGAGGACCGGCTCGGCGCTCTTGAACGCACGTACAACGCGATCATCGGCACGCACTGCGTGGATTTCGATACCGGGCGCAACATCAATTACCGCGACGCCGAGTTGTTTGC
The DNA here is from genome assembly GCA_036263935.1 of Mycobacterium sp. Lineage (GTDB taxonomy): Bacteria > Actinomycetota > Actinomycetes > Mycobacteriales > Mycobacteriaceae > Mycobacterium. Next base: position 26,120 of record DATARY010000194.1, on the reverse strand, counting down.
GGTCTGCTCGACATTCAAGGCCTACGCGGCGGCATCTGTTCTTCAGAAGGCGCAGCGGGGCCAACTGCGGCTCGACGACGAGATTCATATAGATCCCGGTGCACTCGTCGAGAACTCTCCTGTGACGCAGCCCCATGCGGGCGGAAGCTTGACACTGGCAGAGTTGTGTCGGGCCGCGCTCCAGCAGAGCGACAACACCGCCGGAAACCTATTGCTGCGAGCCATCGGCGGCCCACCCGCCATCGCGGATTTCGCCCGCCAGGTAGGGGACGACGTGACACGGCTGGACCGCTGGGAGACAGACCTCAACTCGGCCGTACCAGGCGATCCACGTGATACGAGCACACCACACATGATTGGTCGTGGTTACCGAAATCTGCTCACCACAGACGTATTGGCGCCGTCGCAGCGCCAGCAGCTGGAGGACTGGATGCGAGGCAACGTTACCTCCGTAATGCGGCCCGGGTTGCCACCCGGTTGGACGTGCGCGGACAAGACCGGTTCTGGTGACTACGGAAGCACCAACGACGTCGGCATGGTGTACGGACCCGACGGCAGGCGCGTCATCTTGTCGATCATGACGCGTTCACGGTTGTCAGATCCGAACACTCCCAATCTCCGGCCGCTCATTACCGAAATCGCAAGATTTGCGGTGCCGTACGTGATCAGACAGGGCTGAACGGGCAGACCCGGTCCGTGGTCGAAATATCAACCCCGTCAAGGGAGTTAGAGGGCGTTGCAGCGCATCGTTGGCTACGGGCAGCGAGCGTGGCCGTGTCGTCCTTCGTCGAGCGGGTGTGACCGGTCTGAAGTGACGATTTTCGTGCAAACAATCCGTTGGTTGTGTTATGTAGTAGCGGCGGAAGTACGGGCGTGCCGATTTCTTCCAGGAAGGACGCGTCATGAAGCCGAAAATCACGTCCGTGATGACCCTCGGTGCTTGTGTCGTGACGATTACCGCGCCGGTGGCGCACGCCGACCGTGCGGAGCCAGCACCGATCTACGGGTTCTACAACACCTACCTCGACCATTCCCGACAGACCTTCAATGGGCGCCCCGCAGCTTCGGACCCCTCTGTCCAGGGCGCGAGCTTTACCACCTCATGCACCGCGAACGGCTGCACCGCACACTGGCTGCTGCTTACGCAGTTGGAGGAAAATCCAAATGCGCCTTCGCTGTTCGACTACCACTGGAATGCGGACAGGTGGGAGTCGAGCGGTGACTATCCATTCCACTGTGACGGCGGCGGCGCTGTTACCGCCTTCCGGTCGGACTTCCTGGCGCCCAATCCCGACGGGAGCTTCTCCGGGGAGCGGACGTTCACCGTACGTGAACCCGGATGCCCGGGCGATGGACCGGGCACGTACTGGCTGCCGTTCAACCTCACGCCCACCGACATGCCGCCGCCGGCGGCCCAGTAAGCCCGACGACTCAAGGAGAGACTCACCGATGCAGGCACAGTGGAGCAGGCGCGGTTTTCTTGGAATGGCAGCCGCAGCAGGGTTGGTGATCGGTGCGACTCGAACCGGCAACACGACGGCGTCGGCAGCGCCCAACAGCGGTGGTGTCACGGTCACGCACGCCTTCGGCACGACATTCGTGCCCGCACCGCCGAAGCGTGTTGTCAGTGCGGGTTTCACCGAACAGGACGATCTTCTGGCGCTAGGCGTAGTCCCCATTGCGACCACCGAGTGGTGGGGTAACGAGCCGTACGCGGTGTGGCCGTGGGCGCGGGCCAAATTGGGCGCGGCCCGACCGACCGTGCTCAGTCTGACGAACGGTATCGAAGTCGACCGGATCGCGGCCCTCAAGCCTGATCTGATCGTGGCCACTAACGCCGGCGTGGATGACGCTACCTATCAACAGCTTTCGGCGATCGCACCCACCATTCCGCAGTCGGGCCCCGCGCCGTTCTTCGAACCGTGGAAAGACCAGGCAAACACCATCGCCCAGGCGGTGTTTCAGGTCCAGGCAATGGCATCGCTGATCGCCAACGTCGATGCGAAGTTCACCGGCGTCGCCAAGTCCTACCCGCAGTTCCAGGGCAAGAAGATACTGTCGCTGCAGGGCTCGACCTATTGGGAGAACAGCGCGATTGCGGCCAGGCCCAGCTGGAAGACCGAATGGCTCAGTCAGATGGGGTTCGTCATCCCCGGCGAGATCGACGCGTTCGGCCGGGTGAACGACGACCGCGCATACATTCCGCTCGATCAGATCGGGCCCGTGCTCGGTTCGGCGGATGTCTTACTGTGGCGCACCGAGAGCGATGCCGACCGTGACGCACTACTTGGCAATCCTGCGATCGCTGCATTTCGGAATCGCAACGTGTTCACCAGCAAGGAACAAGCAGGCGCGATCGCGTTTACGTCGCCGCTGTCCTTCCCGCTGGTGGCTGACCAATTGCCGCCAATGTTGGCCAAGGCACTGGCATGATCTAGCCGTCCCCGGGCGACGGTGCCGAGGACACTTCCTCCAGACATCCTTCGGCGACGGCGTGTTTGATGCTGTCGGCGAGCTTCGGGCACGACCGGGCGCGGGCCGAGTCTCCACCGGACTGACGGATCTCGGTGAAGTACGCGCAGCGCTGCGACGCTTCGGAGTTCCACTGCACCGAGGTGTGTTCCGGCCCGAGCTTCTTGACATGAACTGAGACATGGCAAAACCGGCAGTCGACCGACACCAGCCCGGAGCTCAGATAGCGTTCGCGGTCACGCGCAGTCGCCTCGCGCAACTCTCCAGCTCGGTCGGCGCCGAACACCGGTGCCTTCGACCAGGATCCACCACCCACGCTGTCGTCGCCGGGCTCGTCGTCGTGTGCGCCGTGCAGCATCAGCATCGACCGGGCCAGCCGATCGACGTCTGGTGCTTCGCGCGGGCTCATGGGGTGGCTTGCTGCTTGAGGTTCTCCTCGACCTCCACGTGCCACTTCTCATTGGCCGCGGTGGTGTCCACCTCGATCTCAAAACGGTCGGTCATATCCGGCGTGACATCGGCTGCATCTACATAAAACTGTTGATACCAGCGTCGCATCTGGTACACCGCGCCATCCTCCTCGACCAGCAGTGGGTTGTCGATGCGGGTCTTGTGCTTCCAGATCTCGACGTCCTGTAGGAAGCCCTTGCTGACACCTTCGGTGAACGTATTGGCCAGCTTCTCGGTCATCGCCTCGTCCAGCCCCTTCGGCTTTTCGACGATGACGCCCCACTGCAGCACGAACGAATCCTGCGTTACTGGGTAGTGGCAATTGATCAGGATCGACTCGGCCTGGTAGCCGCTGTAGTTGTTGTGCAGCCAGTTGATCATGAACGATGGGCCGAAGTAGGAGGCCTCGGAATCCAGATGCGCCTCGCCGTACGACGTTCCCAGGTCGTTCACGTCAGGCCTGCCCACGTTGTGCAGGTACTGCGAGGCGACGTGGCCCTCGAAGACGTTCTTGAAATGCGTTGGCAGCCCGAAATGGATGTAGAAGAAGTGCGCCATGTCGGTGACGTTGTCCATGATGTCGCGACAGTTGGAGCCTTCGATCAGAATCGAGTTCCATCGCCAGTCGGTCCACTCGGCACTGCCGAATTCCGGGATCTCCGGGATCCTGACGTCGGGCTGTGGTGGGTTGCCCTCGTGGTCGTGCCAGACGAAGAGCAACCCGCTCCGAACATCGGTCTCCCAGGACCTGGTGCGCGCCAGTCGCGGTGTGCGCTTGGCGTACGGCACCAGCTTGCAGCGGCCGTCGCCGCCCCAGCGCCAGTCGTGGAACGGGCAGGCGACCTCGTCGCCCTTGATGGTGCCCTGTGACAGGTTGCCGCCCATGTGGCGGCAGTAGCCGTCGAGGATCTTGATCTCACCCTGCGAGTCGGCGAAAACCACAAGCATGGTGCCGAAGATCTCCACACCGTGCGGCTTGCCGTCCAAGTAATCCGTCACGGGGCCCAAGCAGTGCCAGCCGCGGGCATAACGGTCCGGCAGGGCGCCGGTGTCGATCTCGCGGATGCCGGCGGTCTCGGTAGCCATTACGCCTCCAGTCGTTGCGCTCTAACTAGAACACGTTACAGTTTTTCCGGTGGCCCGCGCAACATATGCCCCATCTACCTGCGGTATATCTAAATGATGCCGTTGTACTCATTTGAGGGCCGATCGCCGACTATCGATCCTGGCGCGTTCATCGCTCCCACCGCGACCTTGGTCGGTGACGTCCACGTCGAGACGGGCGCCTCGGTGTGGTTCAACGCGGTCATCAGGGGCGACTTCGCCCCGATCATCATCCGGGAGGGCGCCAACGTACAGGACTGCTGCGTGCTGCATGCTCCGCCTGGGATCCCGGTCGACGTAGGACCGGGTGCGACGGTCGCGCACGGCTGTGTCGTGCACGGCGTGCACATCGGCGCACAGGCCGTTTTGGCCAACCACTGCACGGTGCTCGACGGCGCCGTGATCGGGGCGCGCAGCCTGGTCGCCGCGCACTCGCTTGTGGTCGGTGGCACCAAGATCCCTGATGAGGTCGTGGTGACCGGCGCGCCCGCGAAGGTGCGTGGTCCGATCGCCGGCACCGGTGCGGAGATGTGGGTGAATACCAACCCCGGGGCGTATCAGGACCTTGCCCGCCGCTACGTGGGTGGGCTCGGGGAGGTTCCGGAACCGCGAGAGTGACGCCTGCTTGTTCGCACTAACGGCTAGAGCTTGCGGGCGCTGGCGGCGGCGCGGTCGAGTTCCCAGAACGCGCGCAGCGCGACGATCTTGCCCTCGTCGTTGACCCGGTACGTGAATACGCCCTCGGCGATCACTTCATATCCGCGGGCCTTAATCACGATGTTGCCGACGTTGGCTTCCTCGTTGCCGCACTGGAACGTTTCGCGAAAATTGAACTCGAGCTCGTTCGGCGCGATCGCCATATCGTAGAAGTTGGCGATCGCTTCCCTGCCGCGGTGTCCGTTGCCCTCCGGGTCGAAGTGCGACGGGCCGATCGGATCCTCGACGATCGCATCGTCGGCGAATACGGCCAGCCACGCCTCTTTGTCCCTGGCCATCGCCGCCTCGCGGGAGCGTCGGCCGGCGATGTGCGCGGGATGCTCGGGGTTGGTCACCGTCATGCGTCAGTCCTGCCGGAACGGATGTAGGTGTGGGCCTTCTGCAACGGTGCATCCTTCTTCTGCAATGGTGCATCGAAGCCGAGCCCGTCGAACACCCTCGGCACGACGATGTTGTCGGTCACGCCGGCCTCAGCGAGCTCGCGGTGGCCGGCGAGCGGTGGTAGTCCCGATTCTCCATGTAGAAAATCGAGTCCGGCAGTGCGATCGAGCTGAACCCGACTTCTTCTGCGGTCCTGGCGATCTCGATGAGCCGGTCGAGCTGGCACATCGGCACCGTCCACGTGTATTTCATGAGGACTTGTCCGCTGGCTTTTCTGAGCTAACCACCCACATCGAGTAGTACTGCGATCCGCCGCCGTACGCATGGCCGAGGGCCTTGCGGGCCCCCTCGACCTGGTGGTCACCGGCCTTGCCCATCACCTGGATCGCGGATTCGGCGAACCGGATCAGCCCGGACGCTCCGATCGGATTCGACGAGAGCACTCCGCCCGATGGGTTGAACGGGATGCGCCCGCCGATCGCGGTCTCGCCCGCTTCGGTGAGTTTCCAGCCTTCGCCTTCGGGTGCAAACCCCAGGTTTTCCAGCCACATCGGCTCGAACCAGCTGAACGGGACGTAGACCTCCGCGGCGTCGATCTCGTCGATCGGGCTAGTGATCCCGGCGGCTTTCCACAGTGCCTTGGCGGCGTCGCGGCCCGCCTGCGGGTTGACCTGATCGCGGCCGGAGTAAGCGAGCGGTTCGGTGCGCAGCGCGGTGGCGTGGATCCAGGCCACCGGATGTCCTTCAGAAACCCGGCGATCCGCAGCTTCCTCGTCGCCGATCACGACCGCGCAGGCACCGTCGGACGACGGGCAGGTCTCGTCGAATCGGATGGGGTCCCACAGCATCTGGGAGGACATCACCTTATCCAACGTGATGTCGGGTTGGTGCAGGTGCGCCAGCGGGTTCTTGGCGCCGTTGAGCCGGTCCTTGACCGCCACCATCGCTCCGATGTGCGTCGGCGCGCCGGACCGACGGATGTAGGCCCGGACGTGCGGCGCGAAGTAGCCGCCTGCTCCTGCCCCGACCGGCTTGGTGAACGGCACCGGAATGCTCAACGCCCACATCGCATTCGACTCCGACTGCTTTTCCCACGCCATCGCCAGCACGCGTCGGTACCTACCGGACTGCACCAGGCTGGCGGCGACGACGCCGGTGGACCCACCGACGGAACCCGCGGTGTGCACCCGGATGAGCGGCTTGCCCGTGGCGCCCACGGCGTCGGCCATGAACAGCTCGGGCATCATCACGCCCTCAAAGAAGTCGGGCGCCTTGCCGACGACGATCGCGTCGATGTCGTCGAACGTCGACCCCGAGTCCGCGAGCGCGCGGTCGATGGCCTCACGCACCAGCCCGTTCATCGAAACGTCCTGGCGTTTGGCGACGTACTTCGTCTGCCCGGTGCCCAGCACCGCGGCGAGGTTCCTGCTCATCATCGTGCCTCCATGACGGCCACCAGATTCTGTTGCAGCGCAGGGCCGCTGGTCGCGTGCGCCAGGACCCGCTGCGCCGAGCCGGTGAAGATGTGTTGGGCGGCAAAGCCGATGCGTTCCAGCCCGGCCGCAAACATCGGATTGGCCGCCAGCGCACCGCCCGATGGGTTGACCTTCGTCGACGATGTCAGCCCGATCGCCTCGGTCAGGATGAGGTGCTGATGGGTGAACGGTGCGTAGATCTCGGCCACATCGATCGACCTGGTGTCGCCCGCGGTGGCCGCTTTCGCCGACGCCGACGTCGACGGGGAGAGCGTCAGGTCCCGCGCGCCGAGAACGGGGGTTTCGATGCGATGCTCGAAACCGGTGATCCACGCCGGATTTTTGCGCAGTTCGCGGGCGCGGTCACCCGCGGCCAGCACGATAGCGGCCGCACCGTCGGTGATCGGGGCGATGTCGTGGCGGCGAAGGGGATCGGCGAAGTAGGGACGCGCCAGCAGTTCGTCGATGCTTTTGGCGGGCTTCTCGGAGTCGGTGCGTTGTGCGACCGCAAAGGAGTCGAGCGCGACCTGGGCCATCTGCTCGGCGGACCACATGCCGGCATCCAGCCCGAGGCGGGCCTGCAGACCGGCAATCGACACCGAGTCGGGCCACAGCGGCGCCACGGTGTAGGGGTCGGTCTGCAACGCCAGCACCCGGCGCAGCGTGCCGGCCGACGACTTGCCGAACCCGTAAACCAGCGCGGTGTCGATCTGGCCGGTGAGCAGCTTGATGTAGGCCTCGTAAAGCGCCCATGCCGCGTCCATCTCGACGTGCGATTCGTTGATCGGCGGCACCGCGCCGATCGAGTCGATCGCGGAGATGAACGAGAACGCCCGTCCGGCAAGGTAATCCGAGGACCCCGAGCACCAGAAGCCGATGTCGGTCTGCTTCAGGCCCAGCTCGTTGTAGATTTGGGCGAAACACGGCATCAGCATCTCGACGCCGTTGGTGGTGCCGTCGGTGCGGCGCACGTGCGGGGCGTGGGCGAATCCGACGACAGCGATGTCGCGATCAGTCACTGAATGTCCCTTACAGGTGGTGTTTGAAGGTCTCGTAGTCCGCGTCGGGTTCGCCGGTCGGACGGAAGTATTCGATGTTGTCGATGCCAAGGCCCCACTCGTCGCGTGGCTTCCAGACCGCCTCGACCCGCATGCCCATCCGCACCTCGGATGCGTCGATCTCCTGGATCAGATGCAGGAACGCAATGTCGGCGCCGTCGAGCAGCACATACGCCGCGACGTACGGGGGCTTGATGCGCTGCCCGGCGAATGGAATGTTGATGATCGCGAACGTCGTCACGGTGCCCTTGTCCGGCAGCTCGATGAACTCGTCGAGGGCCTTACCCGTCGCCGGATCGGCTTCCCGCGCAGGGAAGTAGACCTTCCCTGGTTCTCCGGCGCGTCCGCGCCGTGTTCGCCCGCCCAGCAGCTTGCCCTCCTGCAGGGCCCGCAGGTAAGCGCTCTCGGGAAGCGACGCGGTGTGCTGAATCTGGATGCTGGTCGGCGTTACCTGCACGGTGACCGGGTCGCGGTCGTCGGTGGCGTCGGGCACCTCTTCGGCCTGGTCACCCAGGGCGAAGTAGGCGATGTCGGTGATCGCGCCGACCGGCTCGTCGACCCAGTGCGCGTGCACCCGGGTTCCGGTGCTGATCCCGCCGGCCTCGGCAGCAACGGCGTGCAGTAGCGGGGTGTCCGCGCCGTCGAGCTTGATCAGCGCCCAGGCGAACGGGCGGTCCAGCGGCTGGCCCTCCAACGGGGCCGGCTGCCAGGTCCAGGACATCACCGTTCCGACGCTGGCCACCGGTACGATCTCGGTCAATCGCTGATAGGTGACAGGGTCGAATTCGGCCGGTGGTACATGCACTCGCCCGTCCGAGCCGCGCACGCCGACGATGCGCCGCCCGCGCAATGCGGTGAAGAACTGGCTGAGGAGGGGGCCGACTGAACGGGTGTAGTCGAAGGACAGCTTCAGCGGTGCTGCAAGAGGTGGCTCATGGGGGTCGATCTGCACCGGGCTGCTATGGCTGGCGGTCACGCCATCGAGTAGAACAGGTTCTAAGAATGGTTTCAACCACGGGTCGGAAGGCGATGCGATGAAGCTCGGACTCCAGCTGGGATATTGGGGCGCGCAGCCGCCCACCAACGCGCCCGAACTGGTCGCCGCGGCCGAACAAGCGGGCTTCGACACCGTTTTCACCGCCGAAGCGTGGGGATCGGACGCGTTCACCCCGCTCGCGTGGTGGGGATCGGCGACCAGCCGGATGCGCCTTGGCACCTCGGTCGTGCAGCTTTCGGCACGGACGCCGACCGCGTGCGCGATGGCGTCGCTGACGCTGGACCATTTGTCCGGCGGCAGGCACATCCTCGGGCTTGGCGTCTCGGGACCCCAGGTGGTCGAGGGCTGGTACGGGCAGAAGTTCCCGAAGCCGTTGGCCAGGACGCGGGAGTACATCGACATCATCCGGCAGGTCTGGGCACGGGAGGCGCCGGTGGCCAGCGACGGTCCGCACTATCCGCTGCCGCTGACCGGCGAGGGCACCACGGGGCTGGGCAAGAGCCTCAAACCGATCACACACCCGCTGCGCGCCGACATCCCGATCATGCTGGGCGCCGAGGGCCCGAAGAACGTGGCGCTGGCCGCCGAGATCTGCGACGGGTGGCTGCCGATCTTCTACACCCCGCGGATGGCCGACACCTATAACGAGTGGCTCGACGACGGCTTCGCGCGACCCGGCGCCCGCCGCGCCCGCGAGGACTTTGAGGTATGCGCGACGGCCAACATCGTCATCACCGACGACCGCAGTGCCGCGTTTGCGGCCATGAAGCCGTATCTGGCGCTCTATATGGGCGGGATGGGCGCCGAGGACACCAACTTCCACGCCGATGTGTACCGCCGGATGGGTTATACGGAAGTCGTTGACGACGTGACGAAGCTGTTCCGGACCGACCGCAAGGACGAGGCCGCCGCGATCGTCCCCGACGAGCTCGTCGACGACGCCGCGATCGTGGGCAACCTCGACTACGTGCGTGAGCAGATCAAGGTCTGGGAGGCCGCAGGTGTCACGATGATGGTGGTCACGGGCCGCGATGCCGCGCAGATCCGGGAGCTGGCCACGCTGATCTGAGCCGGGTATTGCCGGAGGACTAGAACACGTTCTAGATTGGCCCGATGACAGCCTCGCAGCACACCATTGCCGGCAGGGTGCTAACCATGCCGGTCAAGATCCGCAAGGCGACTCAGCACGCGGCGATGTTCTCGGTGGACGCCGACGCCGCCCAGCGGATGATCGACTACAGCGGCCTTCAGGTCTGCCGCTATCTGCCGGGGCGTGGGGTCATTGCGCTGATACTTGCGCACTTCGTGGATGGGGACCTGGGTGAGTACCACGAATTGAGCACCGGGGTGATGGTCAGCCAGCCCGGGACCAAGGTGTCCAGAGTTCGTGCGCTGCAGTCGGCGTTCATCCACCATATGCTGGTCGACCAGGCTTTCACCCTCGAAGCGGGGCGGACGATTTGGGGATTTCCGAAAGTCATTGCAGATTTCACCGTCCGCGACGGCAAGCAATTCGGTTTCGACACCAGCATCGACGGTCACCTGGTGGCCGGCATGGAATTCCGTCGCGGCCTGCCGATACCGTCGGCGCTCAGTTATCGCCAGCAGACGTTGCGCTCGTATGCGCATCGCGACGGTCATACGCTCGAGACTCCCTTTGAGATGTCGATGGTGGGTGCGCGCTATCGGCCGGGAGGTGTGCGGCTGTGGCTGGGCGATCACCCATATGCGAAAGAACTTGCGTCACTAGGCTTGCCGAAGGGCGCCCTCGTTTCGGCTTCGGTCGCGAACGTTGAAATGACGTTCGGCGACGCGCGCGCGGTGAACTGAGGAGGGCTGCTTTGACAACGATGACCAAGCCTGATGTGGATCTGACCGACGGCGCTTTTTATGCCGGCGACTCGCGGTCCGTCTACAAATGGATGCGCGCGAACGAGCCGGTGTTCAGGGATCGCAACGGCTTGGCGGCAGCGTCGACCTATGCGGCCGTTATCGAAGCCGAACGGCAGCCCGAGTTGTTCTCCAACGCGGGAGGCATCCGTCCCGATCAGCCGGGCATGCCGATGATGATCGACATGGACGATCCCGCACATCTGTTGCGCCGCAAGCTCGTCAACGCCGGCTTCACGCGAAAGCGCGTGAAGGACAGGGAAACGTCGATCGGCACGCTGTGCGACGTGCTGATCGATGCGGTATGCGAGCGCGGCGAATGTGACTTCGTCCGCGACATCGCCGCACCGCTGCCGATGGCGGTCATCGGTGACATGCTCGGTGTGCGCCCCGAAGAGCGGGAGATGTTCCTCAAGTGGTCCGACGACCTGGTGAGTTCCCTGAGCTCCAGCGTGTCCGACGCCGACATGCAGGTCACGATGGACGCCTTCGCGGCCTACAACGAGTTCACCCGCAAGTCGATCGAAGAGCGTCGCGCCGAGCCGACCGAGGACCTGATCAGCGTCCTTGTGCACTCGGAGGTCGACGGGGAGCGGCTGACCGACGACGAGATCCTCCAGGAGACGCTGCTGATCCTGATCGGCGGGGACGAGACGACGCGCCACACGCTGTCCGGCGGAACCGAACAGCTGCTTCGCAACCGCGACCAGTGGGATCTGCTGCAGAACGATCCCGGCCTGCTTAACAGCGCGATCGAGGAGATGCTGCGCTGGACCTCGCCGGTGAAGAACATGTGCCGCACGCTCACCGCCGACACCGAATTCCACGGCACCCAGCTGCGTGGGGGCGAGAAGATCATGCTGATGTTCGAGTCGGCCAACTTCGACGAGGCCGTCTTTGGCGACCCGGACAACTTCCGGGTCGGGCGAGACCCGAACAGCCACTTGGCATTCGGCTTCGGCACCCACTTCTGCCTTGGTAACCAACTGGCCCGCATCGAGCTGGCCAACATGACGAGCCGGGTGCTCGGGCGGCTGCCGGACCTGCAGCTGGCCGACGGCGCGGAAGTGCCGTTGCGGCCGGCCAACTTCGTGAGCGGCCCGGAGTCCATGCCGGTGGTCTTCACCCCGTCCAAGCCGCTGGGTTGACCGCCGGCCGCTGGGTTGACCGCCGAATGTAACGCGATGGCGGGATTCTCGACGATTTCTCGCCACTGCGTTCCACCCGGGTAACGAACTACTTCATCTGGAAGTTCGGCGCTCGCTTTTCCTTGAACGCCAGCGGGCCTTCCTTGGCATCGTCGGACAAGAACACCTCGATGCCGATCTGGGTGTCGATCTTGAACGCGTCGTTCTCGTTGAGGCCCTCGGTCTCACGGATGGCCTTCAGGATCGCCTGCACGGCAAGCGGTCCGTTGTTGTTGATCACCTCGGCGATCTCAAGCGCCTTCGTCAGCGCCTGGCCGTCGGGCACGACATAGCCGATCAGGCCGATCTCCCTGGCCTCGGCCGCCGTGATGTGCCGCCCGGTCAGCAGGATGTCCGCCGCGATCGTGTAGGGGATCTGCCGTACCAACCGCACCGCCGAGCCGCCCATCGGGTAGAGACTCCACTTGGCCTCGGAGATGCCGAACTTCGCGCTCTCACCGGCCACCCGAATATCGGTGCCCTGCAGGATTTCGGTGCCACCCGCGATCGCCGGCCCCTCGACGGCGGCGATCAGTGGCTTCGTCAGCCGGCGGCCCTTGAGCAGGGCGTCGATGCGCGACGGGTCGTAGCTGCCGTCCTTGAAAGAGTCGCCGGGCGGTTTGGCGGTCGCCGCCTTGAGGTCCATGCCCGAGCAGAAGTAGCCGCCGGCGCCGGTCAGGATGCAGGTCCTAATCTCGGGATCGTTGTCCACGCGGTCCCAGGCCGCGACCATCGTCGAGAGCATCTCGGTGGAAAGCGCGTTGCGCGCCTCTGGCCGGTTCAGCGTCAGGATCAGGGTGTGTCCGCGCTGCTCAATGATGGCGTCGGGGCCTTTTTCGGTGTTTTCTACGTCACTCACCGACAGTCCGCCTTCCTGCGTCGATGCCACAGACTTGTCTCGAAATGTAACACGTTCTAGTTTAGGTGCCGTGGCCCTGAACATTGCCGATCTCGCCGAGCACGCCATCGACGCCGTGCCAGACCGCGTCGCCCTCATCAGCGGCGACGAACAGCTGACGTATGCCCAGTTGGAGGAGAACGCCAACCGCCTGGCCCACTACCTCATCGACCAGGGTGTGAAGAAGGATGACAAGGTCGGGCTGTACTGCCGCAACCGTATCGAGATCGTCATCGCGATGCTCGGCATCGTGAAGGCCGGCGCGATCCTGGTCAACGTCAACTACCGCTACGTCGAGGGCGAGCTGAAGTATCTGTTCGACAACTCGGACATGGTCGCGCTGGTACACGAGCGCCAGTACTCCGACAAGGTCGCCAACGTGCTGCCGGACACCCCTGATGTGAAGACGATCCTGGTGGTCGAGGACGGCAGCGATCTGGATTACCGGCGCCATGGCGGCGTGGAGTTTTACTCCGCGCTGGAGCAGGGCTCGCCCGAACGCCGCTTCGGCGAGCGCAGTTCCGACGACATCTACCTGCTCTACACCGGTGGGACCACCGGTTTCCCCAAGGGCGTTATGTGGCGGCACGAGGACATCTACCGGGTGCTGTTCGGTGGAACCGACTTCGCCACAGGTGAATTCGTGAAGGACGAGTTCGGCCTCGCCAAGGCGGCCGCAGAGAACCCGCCGATGATCCGCTACCCGATCCCGCCGATGATCCACGGCGCCACCCAATCGGCCACGTGGATGGCCTTGTTCTCCGGTCAAACCACAGTGCTTGTACCGGAATTCAACGCCGACGAGGTCTGGCGCACCATCCACGACCACAAGGTCAACCTGCTGTTCTTCACCGGTGACGCGATGGCCCGGCCGCTGCTCGACGCGCTGCAGGCCGCACAGGACAAGGGTGAGGACCATGACCTCTCGTCGCTGTTCCTGCTCGCCAGTACCGCCGCGCTGTTCTCGACCAGCATCAAGGAGAAGCTGCTCGAGCTGCTGCCAAACCGCGTCATCACGGACTCGATCGGCTCGTCGGAGACGGGCTTCGGCGGCACCAGCATCGTCGCCAAGGGCGAGCACCACATGGGCGGCCCGCGCGTGACGATCGACCACCGCACCGTTGTCCTGGACGAGGACGGAAACGAGGTCAAGCCCGGCTCGGGGGTGCGGGGCGTCATCGCGAAGAAGGGCAACATCCCGGTCGGCTACTACAAGGACGAGAAAAAGACCGCGGAGACGTTCAAGACGTACAACGGTGTGTGGTACGCGATTCCCGGGGACTACGCGGAAGTCGAGGAGGACGGCAGCGTCACGATGCTCGGCCGCGGCTCGGTATCGATCAACAGCGGCGGCGAGAAGATCTACCCTGAAGAGGTGGAGGCCGCGCTCAAGGGCCACCGCGACGTTTTCGACGCGCTGGTAGTTGGTGTCCCCGACCCTCGCTTCGGCCAGCACGTCGCCGCCGTCGTGCAGCCCCGCGAAGGCGCCCGCCCGACGCTGGCCGAGCTCGACGCTTTTGTGCGCAGCGAGATCGCGGGATACAAAGTGCCGCGCAGCCTTTGGTTCGTCGACGAGGTGAAGCGCTCGCCGGCGGGCAAGCCCGATTACCGCTGGGCCAAGGAGCAGACCGAGGCACGGCCGGCCGACGACGTGCACGCCAAACACGTGGGCGCGGGCACCTGATGCGCACCGAGCTGTGTGATCGGTTCGGCATCGAGTACCCGATCTTCGTTTTCACCCCGTCGGAGAAGGTCGCGGCAGCGGTCAGCAAGAGCGGTGGCCTGGGCGTGCTCGGTTGCGTGCGGTTCAACGAGGCCGACGATCTCGACAACGTGCTGGGCTGGATGGACGAGAACACCGACGGCAAGCCGTACGGCGTCGACATCGTTATGCCCGCCAAGGTGCCCACCGAGGGCACGGCCGTCGATATCAACAAGCTGATTCCGCAGGGCCACCGCGACTTTGTCGCGAAAACCCTCGCCGATCTTGGCGTTCCGCCGTTGCCCGATGACGAGAAGCGCAACGAGGGAGTGCTCGGCTGGCTACATTCGGTGGCCCGCTCCCACGTCGAGGTGGCGCTCAAGCATCCGATCAAACTGATCGCCAATGCCCTTGGGTCGCCGCCGCGCGACGTCATCGACCAGGCCCACGAGGCGGGCGTTCCGGTCGCCGCGCTGGCCGGCAGCGCCAAACATGCCCAGCGCCACGTGGAGAACGGTGTCGACATCGTGGTCGCGCAGGGTCACGAGGCGGGTGGGCACACCGGGGAGATCGGCTCGATGGTGCTGTGGCCGGAAATCGTTGACGCCCTCGGGGGTAAGGCAGCCGTGCTCGCCGCAGGCGGCATCGGCACCGGTCGTCAGGTCGCCGCCGCGTTGGCGCTCGGCGCGTCGGGCGTGTGGATGGGCTCGGCGTTCCTCACCTCCGCCGAATACGACCTCGGGCATCGCACCGAGGTGGGCACATCGGTGATCCAGCAGGCGCTGCTCGACGCGACCTCGAGTGACACGGTGCGCCGAAGGATCTACACGGGCAAGCCCGCACGGCTACTCAAGAGCCGGTGGACCGAGGCGTGGGACGCCCCCGATGCGCCAGAACCGCTGCCGATGCCGCTGCAGAACATCCTGGTCAGCGAGGCCCACCAGCGGATGAGCGAATCCACCGATCCGGCGACCGTTGCGATGCCCGTCGGCCAGATCGTCGGTCGGATGAACGAGATCCGCCCAGTGGCCGACATCATCGCCGAGCTGGTGGCTGGTTTCGAGGACGCCACCAAACGACTCGACGGCATCCGGGAGTCGTAGCGCCGGGCTACCAGCGCACCGGTAGCTCAGTCAGCCCGCCGACCAACACGTCGGCGCGCATTGTCAGTTCCTCCACCCCGACCGCAAGCTCAAGGCTCGGAAACCGAGATGCCAACTGGGACAAGACCACCTGCAACTCGATGCGGGCGAGCGGCGCGCCGAGGCAATACCGCGGGCCGTAGCCGAACGACAAATGGGCTAGACCCGAACGGGTGACGTCAACGCGGTCCGGATCGGCAAACGCCGTGGGATCCTGATTGGCCGCGGCGACGTCGAGCAGCACGAGGTCGCCGGCCTTGATGGTGACGCCGTCGACTTCCAGATCCGTGCGGGCGTATCGAGGGATCGTCCCGCCGCCGCCCTTGCGCGACGCGCGCAGGGTCTCCTCGACCACACGCGGGACCAGGTCAGGACTGTCGACGAGTGCCTGCCATTGATCGTGGTTCGCCAACAGCAGCAGGGTGGCCAGGCCGATTTGGACGACGGTCGTCTCATGTCCGGCGAACAGCAATGCCATTGACAGCCAGGCAATCTCGTCGTCAGGTACTTCCTCGGTTGCGCACATTCGGGAGATCACGTCGTCGCCGGGCCGGCGTCGCTTGGCCGCGACAAGCCGCTGCCCGTAGCTGAACAACCGCCACACACCCTGCGCGGAAAGGTCCCTATCACGTGTGTTTGACGCCTCGTTGGTCCAGCGGCGGAATTGGTCGCGATCCTCGTAGGGCACGCCGAGCAAGTCGCAAATCACCAAGACCGGCAACGGCAATGCGAGCGCGGTATGCAAGTCGGCAGGCGGGCCGTGCTCAGCCAGCCTGTTGAGCAACTCTGCGGTCAGCGCCTCGACCCGCGGGCTGAGGGCACGCATATGTTTGGGGGTGAAGTGCGGCTGCAGCAGGGCGCGCATCCGGGCATGGTCGGCGTGTTCGGTGGCGAAGTTGCCTGTTGGTCCACCGAACAACACCGATTCCCCGGCCCGCGCCGCTGCCTCGGGGTGAGGGTGGGCGCGGCCCAGCCGGTCGTCTTCGAGGAGGCGGCGCACGGTCGCGAGACCAGTGACCAGCCAACCCGGATCGCCCACTTCGGTACGGACACGATGAACCGAGCCGTTTGCCTGCATATCCCTCAGTTGCGGCGGGACTTGCAGCGGATGCGGCTGTTCCATCGGCAACTGCGCCAGGGCCACGATGGTGACCTCCATCAGATTTAAGAGATCTTGTATAAGATGGATTAAACACTATGTCTCGGCAGGGGGTCTACGCAATGGCTCAGGCGACTGTCCGTCGGATGCCTCGTGCCGAGCGGCGTGAGCAGCTCCTCGACGCTGCCACGCGTGCGTTCGCCCGCACCGGATTCACCGCCACCGGCCTCGACGACATCGCCGCGGAAGCGGGCGTCACCCACGTGATCCTCTACCGCCACTTCGCATCGAAGGCCGACCTCTACCGGGCGGTGCTCGACCGCGCCTGCACACGCCTTGCCGACATGGTCGGGACCGACGACTTCGACGAAAACAGCATTGCCGTGCTGCTTCGGGCTGCGGCGGCCGATCCGGAAGGGTTCCGGCTGCTCTTCCGCCACGCGGCCCGAGAACCCGAGTTTCGCGAGGTGATCGACACCATCCGGTCTATGTCGATCGAAATTACGCACCGCCAGCTCACCGACAGGATTCCCGACGGCCCGTGGCGCGCCTGGGCGGCGCGGCTGGTACCCGTGGTCGCGTTGGAGGCGGTCATCGGCTGGCTCGACGCCGGGCAACCCGACCCGGACCGAGCCGCCGACCACGTCAGCCGGGCCGTCGAAGCGGTGATCGACGCGGCCCGATAGCCGAACGCCGCCAAAGCGTTTGGGGCACTTCGGTGGCGTGTCGTCTTGTAGTTAGGGCGTGATCTTTGTCTGGTCGTCAATCACATTCGTTGCGGCGCCGACGATCTGGGCCTGGTCCTCGAGTCCGTCAGCGTTGAGCTGAAGGACGTAAAGTCCGTCGCTGCCCGGGATCACGACCGTCTTCTGCGCGACGATCTTGGTTTTACCGTCCGATGTCCAGGTGCCGCCGAGCTGGTAAGCGGGGTACTCACCCAGGGTGCTGGTCTCGCCCTCGTTCATCGCTTTCCAGCCGGGCAGGTTCTGCAACTCGCCAGGCGCCAGGTCGATGATCTTCTGGGGGTCGACGTTGCCGGTCAGCTTCGACACCAGCGCCACGATGCTCGGCGTGTACTGGGCCGCCTCAGGGCCGGTGAAGACGATGGCGCCGTACGCCCAGTCCGGTGTGTCAGCGCCGGCGGTTGCCCAGCCGTCAGGCACCGGCAGATCAACGGTGGGTGAGCCGGGGTCGCCCATCTTGACCGGGGTTTCCTGGATCTTGTTCTGCTCGATGTACGTCGCGATGGTCGGGTTCGGGCCGTTCGCATTCTCGTCGCGCGGCGCCACCTTGGTCTGGGTCGGCGCAGCTTTGGCACTCGTCGTGGCGGTGGTCTTCGACGCCGAAGTGGACGTGCTGGGTTCCGTCTTCGTCTTGGAACCGCAGCCGGACAGCACGATCGCGAGGGTCGCGGCTATGGCGGCCGCTCCGGACATTGCTGAGCGCCTCATGAATTAACTCCTGTCAGTGTGATGTTCGCGCACCGGCACCGCCGGGCAAATCCTTTCAACGGTCATGCCGTAGCGAAGCGTAGCCCAAAAGTGCACTTATGCAGCGTGGTAGAACTGCTTGATCCGGTAGAGCAGAAGCCCCGGCAAGGGTCGCGGCCGCGGATCAGCGCGGAATCTCGAACACCGGGTCGGCGCAGTCGGTGCCCTCCGCCTGCAACTGTCGTTTGATCACCTTGAACGTCTCGGTGCGCGGCAGGTTCGATCCGATCCGCACGAACGTCGGCCACTGCTTGGGGCCCAGATCGGGTTGCTCGGCCAGGAAAACCCTGAACCTGTTGACGTCGAACTCGGCGCCGTCGCCGAGCACCAACGCGGCCATCACCCGATCGCCGACGTCCGGTGCCGGTATCCCGTATACCGCCACCTCCACCACGTCGGGGTGACGCAGCAGCACCCGCTCGATGGGCGCGCTCCCGAGGTTCTCTCCGTCGACCCGCATCCAGTCTCCGAGCCGGCCGGCAAAATATGCATAGCCATTCTCGTCGCGGTAGGCCAGATCGCCGCTGTGGTACACGCCGCCGCGCATCCGGTCGGCATCGGCCTCCGGATCGTTGTAATAACCCTCGAAACGGCCTGCGTCCGAGGCGTTTACCAACTCGCCGGTCCCCCAGGGCGGGCACGGTTCGCCGGTGTCGACGTCAACGATCATCGTGCCGTCGGGCAGCGGGCCCAGCGACCCCGGCGGAGTATCGGGTGTGCGGCCGATCGCGATTCCGCCCTCCGTGGACCCGAATCCGTCCATGACCACGGTGTCGAACCGCCGGGCAAACCGCTCGACGTCGGCGGGCGCGCCCTCGTTGCCGTACACCGCCCGCAGCGTGTTGTCCGCGTCGTCCGGGCGCTCCGCTGTGGCCAGCACATACGACAGCGGCTTGCCGACATAGTTCGCATAGGTCGCCCCGAAGCGACGGACGTCGGGAAGGAACTGCGAGGCAGAGAATTTGCGCCGCAACACAAGTGAGCCTCGACAGGCGAGTGCCACCGCCCACCCCACCAACACGGCATTCGAGTGGAACAGCGGCATCGAGACGTAGCAGATGTCGGAGGTACCGAGGTCGAAGCGTCCCGTCATCGTCACGCCCGCGATCGCGACCTTGCCCTGGCTGCACTTGACCGCCTTGGGATCGCCGCTGGTGCCCGACGTATAGATCAGCATGAACAGGTCGCTGGGATCGGCGGCACGGGGTGCCACTGGTGCGTCCCGGTTAGCGGCGACTTCTTCCGACCACTCCGGGGAATCGACGTTTACACAGTCGATCGCGCCGACAGTTGCCAGCGTCGCCGAATCAGCCAGCACCACCTGGCAATCGGCGTGCGTGACATCGCGGGCCAGTGCCGCGCCGCGCCGAATCGGGTTCAGCCCCACCGGTACGATGCCCGATAGCCCGGCGGCGACTAGCAGCGCCGAGAAGAACGGGGTGTTCTGCAGCAGCACCCCGACATGGGGCGGACGGCCGGGGTCGAGGCGCGCTCGCAACGCCGCTGCCACCACCGCGCCGTCCCGGATGTGGTCTCGCCAGCTGGTGAACGTGTCCTGAATGTCTCCTCTTCGCCCAAGAGGCTCATCGGCGTTGTCTCCTCTTCGCCCAAGAGGCTCATCGGCAAAATACACACCCCTGTCGTCGACGTCGACCAGCGGCGTGATCAGTTCGGTGACGGTGGGCAGCTCCACGGATCAGGCCGGGGTGTCGGCCAACTCGCGCCCGATGCGCAGTAACTGCCCGGTGGCGCTGCCGACCGCGAACTCGGTCTGCTTGGCGGCCAGGAAGTACCGGTGCACAGGGTGATCCGTGTCGATACCGACGCCGCCGTGCACGTGCACCGTCGTATGTGCGACGCGATGGCCCGCGTCGGCGGCCCAGAACGCGGCCGTGCTCACGTCGACGTCGGCGGGCAGATCCTCGGACAGCCGCCACGCCGCCTGCGTCACCGTCAGCCGCAGGCCCTTGATGTCGATGTACCCGTCGGCCAGTCGCGACGAGACGGCCTGGAAGCTGCCGATCGGCCGGTCGAACTGCTCGCGCTCCCGCGCATATGCCGCGGTGAGCTCCAGCGCCCGCTCGAGGACACCCAGCTGAAATGCGCTGCGGCCCAACGTGCCGTGCGTGATCAGCCACGCGACGACGTCATCGCCACCGACGGCTCGGTCGGCGGCAACCCCGACTCCCTGCAGCTCCAGATGGCCGATGCTGCCGCGTCCGGTGGTCTCGAGTGCGGTGACGCTCACCCCCGCGTCGGCGGCGGCGACCAGGAGAACCTTGGTGCCCGAGTCGGTTTCGGCGGGAACCAGGAACGCGTCGGCGACCGGGGCATAGTCGACCAGGGTGCGGGTACCGGTCAGCTTGTACCCGTCGCCGCTGGCCGTCGCTTGTACCGGGCCCTCACCCATTTCACCGTCGAGGGCAACCGCAATGATCTTCTTACCGCTGACCGCAGGCGCGGCCCAATCCTGTTGCAGCGTCGCGGAGCCGAACTTGGCCAGCGCCCCCGCGCCGAGCACAACCGACTCCAGATACGGCACCGCCGCCAGCTGCCGCCCGAGCGCAACCAGCACCGCCACCTGCTCCAGCACGCCGAAACCGCCGCCGCCCACCGATTCCGGCATTGCGGCGGACAGGATGTCGGCTTCGATCAGCTTGGCCCACAGGTGGCGGTCGAAGCGTTGATCGAGCCCGTCGAGCTCGCGCTGATGCTCCGGTGTGCACACCGATTCGGTGATGGTGCGCGCCAGGCCGCCAAGGTCAGCGGCGGCTTCGGTGGTAGTGAAGTCCATCTGAAGTCCTTACCTATTAACTCTGGGCAGGCCGAGGGCGACCATCCCGATGATGTCGCGCTGAATCTCATTGGTGCCGCCGCCGAACGTCAGGATCAGGCATGCGCGGTGCATGCGCTCCACCCGGCCGCGCAGCAGCGCACCCGGGGAGTCCTGGCGCAGCGTTGCGGCGGTGCCGAGCACCTCCATCAGCAGGCGGTAGGCCTCGGTTGCCAGCTCGGTGCCGAACACCTTGGCCGCCGATGCGTCCGCCGGTGACGGTGCCGCGTCCTCGGCGGACGCCAGCTCCCAGTTGATCAGCTTTAACACCTCGGCCTTTGCGTGCACGCGCGCCAGGTTCAGCTGCACCCATTCGGAGTCGATCAGGCGGTTACCGTGCACGTCCTTGGTGTTCTGCGCCCATTCGCGAACGCCGTTGAGCGCCACGAAGATCGGCTGTGCCGATACCAGTGCGACCCGTTCGTGGTTGAGTTGGTTGGTGACCAGCTTCCAGCCGCCGTTCTCCTCACCGACCAGGCTGGTCGCCGGGACCCGCACATCCTGGTAGTAGGTGGCGCTGGTGTCGACGCCGGCCATGGTGTGCACAGGCGTCCAGGAGAAGCCCTCCGCAGTGGTCGGCACGATCAGCATCGAGATGCCGCGGTGCTTCTTGGCCTCGGGGTTGGTGCGCACCGCCAGCCACACGTAGTCGGCGTACTGGATGAGGCTGGTCCACATTTTCTGGCCGTTGATGACGTAGTCGTCGCCGTCGCGCACCGCGGTGGTGCGCAGCGCGGCCAGGTCGGTGCCCGCCCCCGGCTCGGAGTAGCCGATCGAGAAGTGCAGGTCGCCCGACGCGATCTTCGGCAGATAGAACTTCTTCTGCTCGTCGGTGCCGAAAGCCATGATCGTCGGCGCCACGCTGTTGATGGTCAGGAACGGCACCGGGGCACCGGCGATCGCGGCCTCGTCGGTGAAGATCAGCCCGTCCATCGGCGGGCGAGCTTGGCCGCCGAACTCTTCCGGCCACGACAGCGTCAGCCAGCCGTCCTTGCCCATCTGGGCGACGGTCTCGCGGTACACATTGCCGCGCCCCACTTCGCCCTCGCTGGAGCTGAGCGCCTCGACGCGCTCGGGCGTCATCAACTTGGTGAAGTAGGACCGCAGCTCGCGGCGCAACTCGTCCTGCTCTGGGCTGTAGCCGATCCGCATCGCCTCGTCCTTACATCTCTGGGGACTTCTCTGTGGGCACGATTTTCCTACCCCTCGACCATCCCCGGTTGTAACACGTTCTAGTCTTGGGGTCCAGCGCGCGTGGTCGTATTCTGACGGCAAGCCATCAGCCCAGGCGCAAGGAGGATGTCGTGCGAGTTGAAGTAGACCGTGATCGATGTGAAGGCAACGCCGTGTGCCTTGGCATCGCCCCGGATATTTTCGATCTCGACGACGAGGATTACGCCGTCGTGAAAACCGATCCGATACCGGCCGACCAGGAAGACCTGGCCGAACAGGCGATCGCCGAATGCCCGCGTGCGGCACTCCTTCGCAGAGACTAGAGGTATTCATACATTGACGACTAACGCAGACGTGACCGACCTGTCCGGTTTGGTCGCGGTGGTGACAGGCGCGGCCGCGGGACTGGGCCGAGCCGAGGCCATCGGGCTCGCCCAGGCCGGCGCGACGGTCGTGGTCAACGACATGCCCGCCGCGCTGGACGGGTCCGACGTCTTCGACGAGATTGCGGCCGCAGGCTGCAAAGGCGTCGCCGTTGCCGGCGACATCAGCGATCGCGCCACCGCCGACGAACTGATCGAAACCGCCGACGGCCTGGGCGGGCTGGGCATCGTTGTCAACAACGCCGGGATCACCCGCGACCGGATCCTGTTCAACATGTCCGACGAGGAGTGGGACACCGTCATCGCGGTCCACCTGCGCGGGCATTTCCTGCTGACCCGCAACGCCGCCGTCTACTGGCGAACCAAGGCCAAGGCGGGCGATGGATCCGTCTACGGGCGGATCATCAACACATCCTCGGAGGCCGGCCTGTCCGGTCCGATCGGCCAGCCCAATTACGGTGCGGCCAAGGCCGGCATCACGGCCCTGACGTTGTCCGCTGCCCGCGCGCTGGAACGCTTCGGCATCCGCGCCAACGCGATCGCGCCGCGGGCACGCACGGCCATGACCGCCGAAGTCTTCGGTGACGCGCCGGAGCTGCCGGAGGGTCAGGTGGATCCGCTGTCGACCGATCATGTGGTGAACCTGGTCCGCTTCCTGGCGTCGCCCGCTTCGGAAGGGGTTAACGGCCAGCTGTTTATCGTTTATGGTCCGACGGTGACACTGGTTGCGGCTCCGACGGCCGAGAAACACTTCACCGCGGATTCCGATGCGTGGAACCCCGCGGCATTGTCCAACGCATTGCAGAAATACTTTGCTGGCCGTGATCCCGAACTGAATTTCTCGGCTACCGCGCTGATGAGTGAAAGGCAGTGACGGCTCTTAGCGCCCTTGTCGTTCCCGGGTAGAGGCGAGCGCCTCGAGGAACGAATGTGCCCAGCGGTCGACGTCGTGCGCGAGCACCTGTCTGCGCAACGCACGCATCCGTCGCCGACCCTCTTCCGAGGTCTGATTCAGCGCGGCTTCGATCGCGTCCTTGACGCCCTCGAGGTGGTGCGGGTTGGTCAGGTATGCCTGCCGGAGTTCGGCTGCGGCGCCGGTGAATTCGCTGAGCACCAGGGCGCCGCCGAGGTCGCTGCGGCAGGCCACGTACTCCTTGGCGACCAGGTTCATACCGTCGCGCAGAGGGGTGACCAGCATGACATCGGCGGCCACATAGAAAGCGATCAACTCGTCGCGGGGCACAGGGCGGTGCAGGTAGTGCACGGCCGGATGGCCGACCTCGCCGTACTCACCGTTGATGTGGCCGACCTGACGCTCGATGTCTTCGCGCATCTCCTTGTAGCTCTCGACGCGTTCCCGGCTCGGCGTCGCGAGCTGCACCAGCACGGTGTCGTCTCGCTTGACCCGATGCTCTGCGAGGAGTTCCGAAAACGCTTGCAGCCGAACGTCGATGCCCTTGGTGTAGTCGAGCCGGTCGACTCCGAGCAGGATTTTGCGCGGGTTGCCCAGTTCGCTGCGGATCTCGCGGGCCCGGTGCCGAACCGTCCGCGAGCGTGCCTGGTGGTCGAGGGCGGCCGAGTCGATGGAGATGGGAAACGCGCCGACCTTGACGGTGCGGAACCCGACATTGACCTCGCCGAACCGCGACCGCACGCCGACGGTCGCCCGCGACGTGTTGGCGCCCACCAGGCGGCGGGCCAGGATCATGAAGTTCTGCGCGCCGCCGGGAAGGTGGAAACCCACGAGGTCGGCGCCGAGCAAGCCCTCGATGATCTCGGTTCGCCACGGCATCTGCATGAAGAGCTCGACCGGCGGGAACGGGATGTGCAGGAAAAACCCGATGGTCAGGTCGGGCCGCAGCATGCGCAGCATCTTCGGAACCAGCTGGAGCTGGTAATCCTGCACCCATACCGTGGCGCCCTTCGCGGCGGTCCCCGCGGTGGCCTCGGCGAATCGCCGGTTGACGTCGACATAGGCGTCCCACCATTGGCGGTGGTAGATCGGCTTGACGATGACGTCGTGATAGAGCGGCCAGAGGGTGGCGTTCGAGAAGCCCTCGTAGTAGTCGGCGATGTCGTCGGCGGTCAGCCGCACCGGGCACAGGTGCATGTCGTCCTGGTCGATCGGCTCGTCGCCGGCGTCGGCGATGCCGGGCCAGCCGATCCATGCGCCGCGCCTGCGGCGAAGCAGCGGCTCCAGGGCGGTGACTAGTCCACCCGGGCTCCGTTTCCACTGTGTGCTGCCGTCCGGCAGCCGCTCCATGTCGATCGGCAGCCGGTTGGCCACCACGACGAAGTCGGAATTCCCGGAGCCGACCTCCCGGCCGCCCCCTTCAGGCACTTACGCCTCGATTTTCGAGGGTCCAATGCCGAGCATCGAAAGGAAGATCCGGCATTCGTCGGCATCGGTCGCGTAGGCGGCGACCACCCGCCTGGCCTGGCGGGCAGTGCTGTCGGCGAGCGGCTCGACGTCGCCGATCTCGGCGGAATCAGATTTCGCAGGCATACGACAACTGTAGGCGAACGCGGAGCGGCCCTGCCGCAGCGCCGTCGTCTAGTTGGTGACGGTTCACCGGAATTGTGGCCTGTGCAGGGGATAGATCCCCTGTCGTCGGAAAGATTCCAGGAAGACTGGGAGGAATCTGCATAAATTCCGCCAGTTCCCTGATAATGCGTTCCTACGACGTGCGGCCGATGGCGTGACGGGTTACGGGCTACTGCTGATGGTCGAGCGGGGAACCGGCTGCGGCCCCTCGGCCATGGCGTTCTCGGCCATGCCGATGCAGGACCCGGAATCTGCCCCTGTGCACGGAACGCCGTTGATTTCCGGGATGTCCGGGTTGGCCGCGGTGGAGGTGAAGGCCCCCGCCGGTGAGTTCGGTACCAGCATCGGGGTGCACGTCGTTGTGAAGACGTCCTCCTCCTCACCGGAGCTACATTGCGCAAGGGGGGTGACGTGGGCGGGCTGTGCGGCCAGTGCCACGGCTGGGATGGCTGCCACCGCCAAGGCGAATCCACCGGCGACGATCAGGCGTTGCATCGAGTTCAGGTAAGTCGTCATTGCGTTGCCTTCTGTAGTGGTCAGGTTCGAAGTCTATGGTTGCTGAAGGACATCTGCCTGCTTTCGAGGCGATGACTGGAAACGTGTCGCCTGTACACGAAAAATGCCGGAGCCACAAAGGTGCGGCGCCGGCCTTCGCGAGCAGTTGGGTTACGGGCTCGAGCTGACCGTCGAGTGCGGAATCGGCTCGGGGCCCTCGGCTTGCTGTTCCTCCGCCAGGCCAATGCACTGACCCGAATTGTGGCCGGTGCACGGGATGTTGTCGATCTCCGGCAGCCCGCCCGGTGAGGTCTGGGCGTACGCCGGCGAATTGGGCACCAGGTCAGGTGTACACATTCCGGTGAAGGTGTCTTCGGACTCACCCGATGGGCAGGCCGCAATACTGGGCGCAGAAGTACCCGCCGTCGGTACAGCCTGGACGGCGACAACTGGGGCAGCGGCAACTGCGACGGCAAATCCATTGCGGTGCGAGAGGCCATCTGCTGGCGGAAACATTACGCCCACTACCTCAGGAATGCTTCGGCATCGTCAATAGAAGTGGTGCGCGCTGTGCCAACTCTGGGAATTAGCTGTCAGGTGGCTGTGACACCGCTTTACCGGCACCTGCG
>DATARY010000140.1:0-1833 GCA_036263935.1 Mycobacterium sp. | reverse complement strand
CTGGGGCAGAGACGACGCGGCGGGCCGGGCCCGGGTGGCCGACCTGTGCGGCCTGGTCGGGCTGGACGAGGTGCTGGAACGGCCAGTCGCCACGTACAGCGGTGGGCAGCGGCGGCGCATGGAGATCGTGCGCGCGCTCTCGTCGGATCCCCAAGTGCTCTTCCTCGACGAGCCAACGGTCGGGCTCGACACGCGGGTCCGCCATGACCTCTTCGACGCTCTGGCCACCCTCCGAGACCGGACCGGTGTCACCATCTTGATGACGACGCACTACCTGGACGAGGCCGAACGGTTGTGCGATCGGATTGCCATCGTCGACGGCGGTCGCGTCGTCGCCTGTGACTCACCAGCCAACCTGCTCGGTGCGCTCGGCCCCGAGGTCATGGAGCTGCGCGTCGACCAGCCACAACGGGCCCTCGACACACTCGTCGCTGCGGGCGTGGCGTCCGCCGACCTTCTCGTCATCGGCACCACCGTCACCGCGCTGCTGCGGAGGCATCCCGCGGACGCCCTCGTTGCGGCGCTCCGAGAGGAGAGTCTTGAGCTCCGATCGGTCACAACTCGTCGGCCCACGTTCGACGACGTCTACCTGCGCCTGACCGGCGGCCGCATTGACGCGGACTAGCCCGAACATCGAAGCGACCCGAACCCCCGACTGATCAGGAGGACTTGCATGACCGCAACCGCCACCATCCCCGTCACCGCGACAACCGAAGCGCCGACACCGGTGCGTGCCCGCTCGTTCCCGGCGGCTCTGGTGCTGGCCAAGCGTCGTCTCACCCTGACCGTGCGCTCCCCGCGCTCGATCGTCGTTCCGCTGCTCACGCCGGTACTCTTCGCCCTTGTCATCGCGCCTGCGCTGTCCAACACCATCGCGGTGCCGGCTGGGCGTACCGCCTACATGACGTTCGTCGCTCTGGCGACGGTCGGGCTGCTCATTCCGCTCAACTGCACCTTCTCGGGCCTCGGCGTCATCGTCGACCGCCAGCAGGGCGCGATGCGCGAGCTCCTCGTCGCGCCCATCCGGCGTTCGTCGATCGTGGTGGGGAACCTGATCGCCGCGCTGGCGCTCACGACGCTTCAGTTGGTGGTCCTGATCGCCGCCTCCGCGGCACGGGGCGCCGCCTACCAGTCGGGCCTCCGGATGTTCTGGTTCATCGCCGCGGCGGTCGCGTTCGCCGTCTTCATGTACGGGCTTGCCGAGATCATGTCCGTCCGCCTGCCGAGCCCCGTCGAGTACATCGGGGCGGTACCGGCCGTGGCGATCGTCCCGTTCTTCTTCGCCGGGTCCCTCTTCCCCATCACGTCGCTCCCGCACTGGCTGGGGGCCGTTGCGAAGGTGTTGCCGCTGACGCACGCGCTGGCCCTGTTCCGCTACGGCATCGCCGGCCCCAGCGGTATCCGGGCGTTGCACAACATCTGGGGCCTGCACAACGCGACCCAGATGGCGGCACTCTCGATGCTGGTGCTGGTGGCCTATGCCACCGTGGTGTTCGCCGGAGCGATCCGGCTGTTCACCAAAGCGGGGACGAGCTGAGGCCGCTTCGCCCATAGGGTGAGTTCGCCGCCGTCGAGCCGCCCGGCTCCGGGGAGAGGAGCCACCATGGAATCGATCGAGCTCGGCAACCAGGGCCTCGTGGTGTCGCGCCAGGGGCTCGGGTGCATGGGGATGTCGGATTTCTACGGTCCCCGTGACGACGCCGAATCGATCGCCACCATCCACCGCGCGCTCGAGCTCGGGGTCACCTTCTTCGACACCTCGGACATGTACGGCCCGCACACCAACGAGGTGCTGGTGGGCAAGGCGCTGGCGGGCCGCCGTGACGAGGCCGT
>DATARY010000124.1:0-24694 GCA_036263935.1 Mycobacterium sp. | reverse complement strand
ACGAGGCCGTGGAGAAGGTCGGTCAGTACGTGAATTGGGGCCTCAACCACCTGGTGTTCCACGCGCCGGGTCACGACCAGCGCCGGTTCCTGGAACTATTCCAGAAAGATTTGGAACCGCGGCTGCGCCGACTCGGCTGATACGGCAGGCTCTCAGGCGTGCCAACCGCGATCTATGTGGCCTCGCCGGAGGGAGACACCGGCAAGTCGACGATCGCGCTGGGGATCCTGCACAGGTTGGCGGCCACGGTCGCCAAGGTCGGCGTCTTCCGGCCCATCACCCGCCGTCCGGAGGAACAGCGCGACTACATCCTGGAACTGCTGCTGGCCCAGACCACCGCGGGCCTGCCCTACGAGGAGTGCGTCGGTGTCAGTTACCAGCAGCTGCACGACGATCCGGACGGCGCGATCGGCGACATCGTGGACCGGTACCACAACGTCGCCGACCAATGCGACGCAGTGTTGATCGTCGGCAGCGATTACACAGACGTCGCGACCCCAAGCGAGCTCTCCGTCAACGGCCGGATCGCGGTCAACCTCGGGGCGCCGGTGGTGCTGGCGGTGAAGGCCAAGGACCGGACTCCTGCACAGGTCGCGCAGCTGGTCGAGTCGTGCCTGGCCGAACTGGCCGCTCAGCACGCCCACACCGCGGCGGTGGTGGCCAACCGCTGTGATCCGGCACAGATGACGGCGGTGGCCGAGGCGCTCAAGCATTTCCAGCCGCGGACCTATGTGTTGCCCGAGGAGCCGCTGCTGGTCGCCCCGTCGGTGGCCGAACTTCAGGGCGCGGTCGAGGGCACGGTGCTGCGGGGCGACCCCGCGCTGTTGACGCGCGAGGTGATGGATGTGCTGGTGGCCGGCATGACTGCCGAGCACGTGCTGGAGCGGCTGACCGAAGGCGTCGCGGTCATCACGCCGGGCGATCGCTCCGATGTGGTGCTGGCCGTGGTGAGCGCCCATGCGGCCGAAGGCTTCCCGTCGTTGTCCTGTGTGATCCTCAACGGCGGGCTGGAGCTGCATCCGTCGATTGCGTCGTTGGTGTCCGGGCTGGGGTTGCGGCTGCCGATCATCACGACACCGTTCGGCACGTTCCAAACCGCCAGCCGGGTTGCGTCGGCGCGTGGGCGGGTCACGGCCGGCTCGCAACGCAAGATCGATACGGCGTTGGCACTGATGGACACCTATGTCGACACCTCGGATCTCCTCGCGCGGCTGGCGATTCCGATCCCCTCGGTGATGACTCCGCAGATGTTCACCTACCAGCTGCTGGACCGCGCGCGCTCGGACCGTAGGCGCATCGTATTGCCGGAGGGCGACGACGACCGCATCCTCAAGGCGGCCGGCCGGCTGTTGCAACGTGGCGTGGCCGATCTGACCATCCTCGGCGAGGAGGCGCGCGTCCGTTCCCGCGCCGCCGAACTCGGGGTTGACCTGTCGGCGGCCCTGGTGCTGAACCCGCACACCAGCGAGCTGTGCGACAAGTTCGCCGAGCAGTACGCCGATCTGCGTAAGCACAGGGGCGTGACGGTCGAGCAGGCCCGTGAAATCATCCACGACGTCTCGTATTTCGGCACCATGCTGGTGCACAACGACATCGTCGACGGCATGGTGTCGGGTGCGGCGCACACTACCGCGCACACGGTGCGGCCGGCGTTCGAGATCATCAAGACACTGCCCGACGTTTCCACAGTGTCGAGTATCTTCTTGATGTGCCTGGCCGACCGGGTGCTGGCGTACGGGGACTGCGCGATCGTGCCGGATCCGACCGCTGAGCAACTGGCCGACATCGCTATCTCCTCGGCCCGCACCGCCGCACAGTTCGGCATCGACCCGAGGGTGGCGATGCTGTCGTATTCCACGGGCACGTCGGGAACCGGCGCCGACGTCGACAAGGTCAGGACCGCAACCGAATTGGTGCGCATGCGCGAACCCGATCTGCTCGTGGAGGGACCGATCCAGTACGACGCGGCGGTCGAACCGTCGGTTGCGGCGACAAAGATGCCGGGATCCAAGGTCGCGGGCCGCGCAACGGTGCTGATCTTTCCGGACCTCAACACCGGCAACAACACGTACAAGGCGGTGCAGCGCAGTGCGGGCGCGATCGCAATCGGTCCGGTGTTGCAGGGCCTGAACAAACCGGTGAACGATCTGTCGCGGGGCGCGCTGGTCGAAGACATCGTCAACACCGTCGCCATCACCGCGATTCAGGCGCAGGCCAAGTGATGCCCCACTCGGTGCTGGTGCTCAACTCCGGATCATCATCGGTGAAATACGCCGTCGTCGAACCGGATTCGGGTGAAAGGGTGGACGACGGGATCATCGACCGAATCGGTGAGGGCCCCGTGGCCGATCACGAGGCGGCACTGCGCATCGTGTTCGAGCAATTGAAGGAGCACGCCGGGCTCCTGGCGGTCGGTCACCGAGTCGTTCACGGCGGCCAGGCGTTCTATCAGCCGACGGTGATCACCGATGCGGTGGTCGACAAGCTGCAGGAGCTGTCTGCGCTTGCGCCGCTGCACAATCCGCCTGCCGTTCTCGGCATCGAGGTGGCGCGTAAGGTGCTGCCCGACCTGCCGCACGTCGCCGTGTTCGACACGGCCTTCTTTCACGACCTGCCGCCCGCGGCGTCGACGTACGCGATCGACAGGGACATCGCGGCACAGTGGCACATCAGGCGCTACGGCTTCCACGGCACTTCACACCAATACGTCAGCGAGCAGGCTGCCGCGTTCCTGGAGGCTGCGCTGGGGTCGCTCAGCCAGATCGTGCTGCATCTGGGCAATGGCGCGTCGGCGTCGGCGATCGTCGGCGGGCGTCCGGTGGACACATCGATGGGATTGACCCCGATGGAGGGTCTGGTGATGGGCACCCGCTCCGGCGACATCGACCCGGGCGTGATCACGTATCTGGGGCGTGCCGCCAACATGAGCGTCGAGGACATCGAAACGATGCTCAACCGTCGCTCGGGAATGGTGGGTCTCGGCGGCGCGATCGACTTCCGGTTGGTGCATCAGTGCATCGAATCCGGCGATGAGGCAGCGCAATTGGCCTACGACGTATACATCCACCGGCTGCGGAAGTACATCGGCGCGTACCTGGCGCTGCTGGGCACGGCCGACGTCATCACCTTCACCGCCGGGGTGGGGGAGAATGACGCGGCGGTGCGACGCGACGCGCTTGCCGGCATGGCGGCGCTGGGCATCGAGCTCGACGAGCACCTCAACGTCAGCCCTGCCAGGGCTGCCCGTCGCATTTCAGCCGACAAATCCCCGACGACGGTGTTAGTGATTCCCACCAACGAGGAGCTCGCGATCGCCCGCGCCTGCGTGAGCGTTCTCCACAGTTGAAGGCACCACCGGAAGTGTGCCGCCGGGATCACAGATCTCCAGAAGGCGCCGGACCTGGGGTTGCACCATCAGCATCCACTCGACGCCGTACCGGCAGCAGATCACGTTGATGTTGTGCAGCGCGGCAAACCCGGCCGTACCGAAGAAGTCCACCTGTGTGAGGTCCAGCGTGAGTCGTGCAGACCCGGCGAGTTGGCGCTCGACATAGACCGCCAAACTGCGGCCGTTGGTCGCATCGACTTCGCCTTCGACGGTGACAAGCGTCGTGGCCGACTGCAGATGATGAAAGGCGCCGAAGCGCGCGCGATGGTGTTCTTCACGCTCGTCCAGCGAGCGTGGATCGGTCCGAAAGACACGGCAAGTACGACACACGGTCGCTCCCTCAGTCGAGGAACAGATACGTATGGTGTGTCACGTCAGGGACCTGGCCCTAGTCTTAAAGCCGCATCGCGGGCCCACGCCCCATGCGTCGATGACGTCACTAGGTGGCTGTGAACTCAACCTGCCCGCCACGCTACTCTGGAATCAGTGGCTTGACTATCACATGGGCAAACTGATTCGAGCGCCTTCACGTCAGCGGCGGATTTGGTCGTTGCTAGAACGTCGACGTCGGGCGGACGCTGTTGGCAAGGTCGACCAGCGCATAGCGATGCGCCTGGGTGGGCGCAACCCGCGCAAGCCCGCGCAGCGACGCCTCGACCCCGAGCTGCAGGCCGTGCATTGTGAAGGGGAAGCCAAGGATGTGGTTGGTGCTTGCCGTGTTGTCGGACAACCAGTCCATCGCGGTGCCAAGCACGAGCGCACGGATCTGCAGCACACGCGGCTCGGTGTCGGGCAGCGCATCTACGCGACGAGCCGCGTCACGAATATGTTGTTCCGTCACCTCGGTCGTCGACCGACCCGACAGCAGCGTCACCGCGCTCGTCAGCCGCGCGGTCGTGAAATGCCTTGAGGTGGCGGGCACTTCATCCAGCGTGCGCACCGCCGAATCGCGGTCACCAATGGCCGACTGGGCGCGTGCCAGTCCGAATCCCGCGGAGATCACGCCGTTGTCGGTCGACCACACGGTGTTGTAGAACTTGCGCTCGTCGGCATTGCCGGCCAGCTCGGCCGTCGCGGCCAGCGCGAGCTTTGGCGCAAGCTCACCCGGCAACGTGTCCAATACCTCGGTGAAATGCTTTGTGGCCGAGTCGTAGTCGGCGGTCAGCATCTCCGCCACAGCGCGGAACCACACCAGCCGCCAGCGCCAGCCGACTCTCTCCGCCAGATCGTCGAGCTTGCGGGTGGCCTTGGCGACATCGCCGAGATCCAGCAGCGCGCGGACCTCCATCAGCGGCAGCTCCACCGATTCGGACAGATCGATGCCCTCGGAGTCGAGCGCCCCGTGCCGTGCCGCCCGCAACGAATCCAGAGTCTGCACAGGCTGGCTCAGCACGTTGGCCGACAACACCGTTGCCCCGACATCCGCCGGGTCGACCAGCGGCACGGGTATCGCCTTCACTATCTCCTGGGCGGTCAGCTTCTGCGAGTGCACCTGCCCGTCGAGGTACACGTCGGTGTGCGCGACCAGCAGATCCACCCCGAACGTCGAACGCGACGGGCTGAACACCGTCGACAGGCCGGGGCGCGGAACGCCGGTGTCCTGTGCCACCACCTCGCGCAGCACGCCGAGCAACTGGCTCGACATCTCCTCCGCGCTGCCGAAGCGGCGCCGCGGATCCGGATCGATTGCGCGACGAAGCAGCCGGCCGAACGAGTCATATTCCGTCAACACCGGATCGTCCTCGGGTAGCCCGTCGACGTACCGGCCCTTGCGGAGGCGCAGGTTCAGCGTGAGCGCCGCCAGCGTGCGGCCGACGGTGTAGATGTCGGTCGCCACGGTCGGTCCGGTGCGGACGATCTCGGGTGCCTGGTATCCCGGTGTGCCGTATAGGTATCCGAACGATTTGATCGTCGACACCGCGCCGAGGTCGATCAGCTTGAGCTGATCCTCGGTCACCATGATGTTCTCCGGCTTGAGGTCGTTGTAGACCAGACCGATCGAGTGCAGATAGCCGAGAGCGGGCAGGATTTCGAGCATGAAGCCGATTGCTTCGGCTACCGTCAGGTTGTCGCCCTTGGCCTGCTTGAGCGACGTCCCGCCGACGTACTCCATGACGATGTAACCGACCGGATTTCCGTGCTTGTCGTCGTGTTCGACGAAGTTATAGATCTTGACGATCCCGGGGTGTGTCACCTCGGCGAGGAACTGCCGCTCCGCCATCGCGATGGCCTGCGCATCGGCGTCACCGGAGTGCACCAAACCCTTGAGCACGACGGGGCGATCGTTGACGTTCTTGTCGAAGGCCAGGTACACCCAGCCCAGCCCGCCGTGCGCGATGCAGCCCTTGATCTCGTACTGCTCGGCGACGATGTCGCCCGGACTCAGTTGCGGCAGAAACGAATACGCGCTGCCGCAGTGCGGGCACCAACCCTCCGACAGTGCGTGCCCGTCGGGAGAGGACCTGCCGACCGGTCGGCCGCAGTTCCAGCAGAACCGCTTCGATTCGGCGACCACCGGGTTGGTCATCAGCGCTTCGAGCGGGTCCATGGCGGGAACGCGTGGAATCTCCACAAGGCCACCGCCCAGGCGGCGCATCGGCGACAGCGCCCGCGTCACGGTCGTCGAATGATCCTCCGGCTCCGTGTCGGCCGCGCCGACCCGGATGCTGTCCGAGTCGTCGTCGAAATGCGGCCGGAACACCGCCTGCGTCGCCATCGGCCGGATCGTCGCGGCCGAGTCCAGCTCGAGGTCGTCGAGGCTGGCCGGTTGCGTTCCGGGACCGGCTTCGTCGTAGTCGTCTTGCCGTGCCCCGGCCATCAGTCGATATACCTCGCGACTGGCGGCGCGGGCGCGGGCCCGAGCACCGTTAACCACTTGCGGTACAGCGTGTTCCACGTGCCGTCCCGCCGGACACGTTCCAGCGTGCCGTTGACGAAACGGACCAGCCCCGTGTTTTGCAGATTGACGCCGATGCCGTAAGGCTCCTCGTCGAGGCTCGGCCCGACGATGTGCAGGTACGGATCCTGCGACACCAGCCCGGCCAGGATCGCATCATCTGTGCTCACGGCGTCGACCTGGCGCTGCTGCAGCGCCACCAGGCAGTCGGCCCACGTCACCACCCCGACGATGATCGGCGGTGGAGTGATCTGCTGAATCCGATCGAGCGAAGTCGTACCCTTCGCGACGCAAACCCGTTTTCCAGACAGATCCGATGGCTGAGAGATCGCCGAATCCCGTGGCGACAGGATCCGTTGATTGGCCGACAGGTACACCGTGGAGAAGTTGACGAGC
The DNA here is from genome assembly GCA_036263935.1 of Mycobacterium sp. Taxonomy (GTDB): domain Bacteria; phylum Actinomycetota; class Actinomycetes; order Mycobacteriales; family Mycobacteriaceae; genus Mycobacterium. The sequence goes on along the minus strand of DATARY010000124.1, from coordinate 18,014 downwards.
TTCTTCCGGTCGCAGGTGATCGTCATGGTCTTGACGACGACATCGACCTGATCGTTCTGCAGCGCCGCGATGCGGTCGGCCGACGACAGGATCCGATATTCCACTTGCGAGGGGGTTCCGAAGATGTCACGTGCGATCTCGCCGGCGATGTCCACGTCGAAGCCGGTGATCTCGCCGGTGATCGGGTCTCGGAAGGAAAACAGGTTGCTGCCGATGTCGAGGCCGACGATGAGTCGCCCCCGCGTGCGGATTTTGGCGACCGCCGCGTCGGCTTGGGCCTTGTTGGGGAACGGGCGCAGGCTAGCGGTGCGGTTGCAGCCGGCGTTGGAGTCCGTCGGTGCGCGGGCCGGCGCGGGTGCCAGCTCCTCCATCCCGGCCGGTGCCGGCGGCGCGAGCGTGACCCCGGGCGTCGGCATCACCGACGCCGCTTGTGCGCAGCCGCTGAGCACCGCCGCCGCGGCGAGCACTGTCAGTAGCTTCTTGACCATCACCGGTACTCGCTAAGCCTCGGCCACAACCCCAGCGCGACCGCCAGCGCGGCGACGACGCTGAGCACCGCGGCGCCGACGGTTGCGCCGGACAGCACGCGGCGGGCGTTGACGATGTCGTTGCGCAACTGGGTGCGCCCCTCCCGGATGCCCTTGCTCAGCGCCGCGTCGAGCTTGTCGAATGCGGGGGTGGAGTCGTCCTCGCCGGTACCCAACGCGACCTGGGTGGCCGCCTGGTAGTTGCCGACCGCGATGTAGGCGCTGATGCGGTCGTCGGCCGCCCGCCACCGCTTCAACAGCTGTTCGGCGTCGGCCAGATCGGTCTTGTCGATCGCATCGTTACGAGAGAGGTAGTCGGATAGCTCCTGTTGCATCAAGTCGATGCGCTGGTAGTAGGACTGCTTGCGCACGCTCTCGTCGCCGCGGCGGATCAACGACAGTGTCTCGTCGGCGCGCGCCTGCTGCGCGGTGATAGCGAGGTTCGTCACGGTCTTGAGGGACTCAGCCGCAGTGCCTTTCGCGCTGCGGCTGTCGGCAGTCGAGATCACGAGCGCCGTGCCCACCCATATCAACATAATCAGCACGGCAAGGCCGCCCGCGACGAAACCGATATTCACCCGACGACGGGTTCGCCTGGACAGCCAGCGGTTTGCGAACGCCCCGAACAACAACGTCGCCAGCACCACGAGGATGACGGGCCCAGGGATGCTGGTCGACGCCGTGGTCTCGGCGTCCACGCGTGAGGAGGTTTCGTCGTACAGCCGCTGCGCGTTGGGCAGCATCTGCGACTGCATCAGCGACGACGCCTCGGACAAATACGACGAGCCGACGGGGTTTCCCGCGCGGTTGTTGGTGCGCGCGGTCTCGACGAGCCCGGTGTAGACCGCGAGTTGGGCGTTGACCCGGCCGAGCAGCTGCACCATCGGCTCGTCGGTCAGCCCGCTCGATGCGCGCGTGACCGCGCTCGCCGCGTCGGTGATCGCCTGCTCATAGCGCTGCCGCACGTCTCGCGGTTCGGCGCCGGCGATGAAGGCGGTCGCGGCTGCGGCGTCGGCCACCGACAGCGTGGTGTAGAGCTGGCCGGCAGCGAACGAGAGTGGCTCGGTGTGGTTAAGAACGGTGGTGAGCGCCTGTTGGCGGTCGTTGATCGTCGTTGATGTAGCGAACGCGCTCGCGATGACGAGCGCGGAGAGCACCACCCCGATGGTGAGGATCCGGCCGGGAGTTGTCCAGAGGAACCACCAGCGCGGGTGCGCTGGTGTTGTCGGCGACCGCGACGCCAACGGCTCAGTTGACGGGTGCGCCAACTCCACAGTCACGTGTGCGCGGACCTCATCTTCCCGGCTACTTTTCGACAGCTCCCAACTGTATAAAAGAATTCTAAGAGCTATGGAGGTGACGTGCGCGCATTCGAGGGGCATGGCCTTCGTTCATGTTCCTTATCCTGAACGCGTGCGAGGCGACGGCGACGGCTGGGTGGTTTCCGACCAAGGCGCCTACTTCTGGGGAAGGCATGGCGCGGCCGGCCTGCTGTTGCGCGCGCCGTGCGGTGATGGTTCGGCGGCGGTACTGCTGCAACACCGCGCTCCGTGGAGTCACCAGGGCGGGACGTGGGGTCTGCCGGGCGGTGCCCGCGACAGCCACGAGACGGCCGAGCAGGCAGCGGTTCGCGAGGCCCATGAAGAGGCCGGGCTGTCCGCCGACCGGCTGACCGTGCGCACCACAGTCGTGACCGCAACCGCAAGCGGAAGCCATTGGACCTACACAACCGTCATCGCCGACGCCCCCGAACTGCTCGAGACCGTGCCCAACCGGGAGAGCTCGGAGCTGCGCTGGGTCGCCGAGACGGAGGTGGCCGATCTGCCGTTGCATCCCGGGTTCGCCGCCAGCTGGGAACGGCTTCGCAACGTCGCCGCGGCGATCCCGCTGCTGATCAACCGGCCGCGCTGAGCGCGGCCTTCAATCGCTGTGCCCCGGCCCGCGGATCGTCGGCCGCGGTGATCGCCCGCACGACGACGATGCGACGAGCCCCCGCCGCAAGCACCTCGGGCAGCCGCCGTTCGTCGATGCCACCGATGGCGAACCACGGCTTCTCGGTACCCGATGTCGCTCCGGAAGCCAATTCGGCTGCGACGCGGACGAGGTCGAGGCCGGGCGCCGGGCGGCCCGGCTTGGTCGGCGTCGGCCAGCACGGTCCGACGCAGAAGTAGTCGACGTTCCCGGTGACCGCGGCGGCGGCTTGAGCAGGATCGTGGGTGGACCAGCCGATCAGCACGTCGGGGCCGAGGATGTCGCGCGCGATCGCAGGCGGCAGGTCATCCTGGCCGAGATGCAGTATGTCGGCGCCGGCCGCAACCGCGATGTCGGCGCGGTCATTGACGGCAAACAGTGCGTCGTGGCGCCGCGCGGCCTCGGCGAGCGTCGCCAGCGCGTCAAGCTCGTGGCGCGCCTCCAACGGGCCGAACCGCTGCTCGCCTGGGGAGCCCTTGTCCCGCAGCTGGATGATGTCCACCCCGCCCGACAGCGCGGCGTCGGCGAATTCTGCCAGGTCGCCGTGCTCGCGCCGGGCGTCGGTGCACAGGTACAGCGACGCGGTGGCCAGCCTTTCGATGGGGCTACACACACGGCGACGCTAGCCTCCGTTGCCGAATTCGAGTAGCTGGGTACTCTAGGCCGCCCGCCGTTCCGGCGAAACCATGGCGGGATGACGAAGCTTGGCGAACACGCGGTCGTGCTGGGGGCGAGCATGGGAGGCCTGCTGGCCGCTCGGGTGCTGGCCGACTTCTACGAGTCGGTCACGGTGGTCGAGCGAGACGTGTTGCCCCTCGGTGCCGACCACCGGCGAGGGGTACCGCAGGGGCGCCATGTCCACGCGATATTGGGGCGAGGGTGTCAGGTATTGGCCGAGTTGTTTCCCGGGTTCACCGAAGAGCTCACCGCGGCAGGCGCACCCGTCTACGACTACACCGACCTGTCCGAGGCCTACTTCTGTCTTGCGGGTCACGAAGTTATCCGCGAGGGCGCATTCCAGGACGTCCCACCCTTGTCGATCCCGAGCCGGCCGTTACTGGAGAGCCTGGTCCGGCGGCGGCTACGCGAGACGGCGAACGTCACCCTGTTCGACGGGTATGACGTCGTCGATCTGACGTCGAACCCGGCCGGGGACTGTGTCACCGGCGCCCGCATCCGCGCACACAACGGCGACGGCGAAGGACGGTTGAACGCCGATCTGGTCGTCGATGCGACCGGCAGGGGCTCGCGCACACCCGCGTTTCTGGAAGCTCTGGGGTACGCGCGCCCTTCCGAAGACAGCGTTCGGGTGCGCCTCTGCTACGCAAGCCAGCTGCTGCGAATCCCACCGGGCGCGCTTCACGAGAAGCTGGCGATCGCCAGCCCGGCCCCCGGTCGACCGACCGGAATGGCGCTATTTGGGCACGAGAACGACACCTGGATGTTCACGGTTTTCGGGATGGCGGGGCATGAACCGCCGGGCGAGCTCGGCGACATGCTCGCGTTCGCTGAGGGGCTCGCGCCGGGTCACGTTCTCGCAGGGATCGCCGCCGGAGAGCCACTGGTCGACGTGTGCCGGTTCCGCTACCCCGAGAGCCGTTGGCGAAGGTACGACAAGATGCGCCGGTTCCCCGACGGCCTTGTGGTGCTGGGCGACGCCATCTGCAGCTTCAACCCGATCTATGGCCAGGGCATGACCGTCGCCGCCCTGCAAGCACAGTCGCTGTGGGCATGCCTGCAGCAGGGGCGCAATGATCTGGCGCGCCGCTATTTCCGGGCGGCGGCCAAACCCATCGGGGTCGCATGGAAATTCGCCGTCGGCGCGGATCTCAATCTGCCCGAGGTCGAAGGCCGCAGGTCGCTGGCGACGCGGCTGACGAACAAGTATGTCGAACGGCTTCAGACGCTGACGGAATCCGACATCGTCGTCGCGGAACAGTTCACCAGGATCGTGGGTTTGCTCGACCCGCCCACGCGGCTGGTGCAACCGAAGATCGCGCTTCGCGCCATTTCCCGCAGGAACCGGCCGCCGATCCCGTACCAAGCCGAGCCGGTTCCAACCGGATAGCCGCCGTTACGCAACAGTCCGAGTACTGTTGATCTCCAACACGGGAGTCCCGGGACCGGGGGCTGAGAGTGGGCGCGCCTGCCATTACCGTCACACCTGATCCGGGTCATGCCGGCGAAGGGAGGGGTTTTGGCCAAGGGATCACTGGTCGTCGTCGGCGGCGGCGTCATCGGATTGTCTGTTGCCCGGCGGGCCGCGCTCGACGGCTGGACCGTTTGTGTCCACAGAAGCGACGAGCCCGGCGCGTCGTGGGTGGCCGGCGGCATGCTGGCACCGCACAGCGAGGGCTGGCCCGGTGAGGAACGGCTGCTGCGGCTGGGCCTGTCGTCGTTGGCGATGTGGCATGGGGCATTTCTCGACGGGCTACCCGACGACGTGGTCACCGCGCGTGGATCGCTGGTTGTCGCGGCGGACTGGGCCGACGCTGCCGATCTGAAGACGGTCGGCGAATGGCTGGCCGCCCAGGGCCAGCCTGTAACCCCGACGTCTACGGCGCGTGACATCGAACCCCTTCTAGCGCAAGGCATTCGGCACGGCTTCATCGCTGAAACCGAACTGGCCGTAGACAATCGGGTCGTCGTCGAGGCGCTCGCGGCGCAGTGCGATCGACTCGGCGTGCAGTGGGCGCCCGTCGTGGCAGACCTGGCACTGGTGAAGGCCGATCAGGTCGTCATCGCCAACGGCATCGATGCACCCGCATTGTGGCCGGGCCTGCCCATCCGGCCGGTCAAGGGTGAGGTGTTGCGGCTGCGGTGGCGTCGCGGGTGTTTGCCGATGCCGCAGCGGGTAATCCGCGCACGCGTGCACGGCCGCCAGGTGTACCTGGTGCCGCGCGCCGACGGCGTGGTCGTCGGCGCCACACAGTACGAGCACGGCCGCGACACCGCGCCCACAGTGACCGGCGCGCGGGAGCTGCTCGACGACGCCTGCGCCGTGCTGCCGGCGCTGGGTGAATACGAATTGGCCGAATGCGCCGCCGGTTTGCGACCGATGACTCCGGACAACCTGCCCATCGTCGGACGCCTTGACGACCGCACCTTGGTGGCCGCGGGGCACGGGCGGTCGGGTTTCCTGCTTGCCCCCTGGACCGCCGAAGCGATCCTGGGTGAGCTGAACGGCGCCCCGCTGCCCGAAGCCGGTTTAGTAGGTGCGCGATGAAGGTCACCATCAACGACGAAGCGGTCGAGGTCGACGAGCAGACGACCGTGGCCGCGCTGCTGGAGCGCCTCGGCTTCCCGGAGAAAGGCATCGCGGTGGCGGTCGATTGGTCGGTGCTGCCCCGATCGGAGTGGCAGACCATGCTCTCCGATGGCGCGCACCTGGAAGTGGTGACGGCGGTGCAGGGTGGCTGACACCAAGTTGACGATCGCCGACCGCAGTTTCGGATCGCGGCTGATCCTCGGCACCGGCGGCGCCGCCAACCTCGCCGTGCTGGAGCAGGCGCTCGTCGCGTCGGGAACCGAGCTCACCACCGTCGCGATGCGCCGGGTCGACGCCGAGGGCGGCACGGGCGTGCTCGACCTGCTGAACCGCCTCGGTATCACGCCTCTGCCCAACACCGCCGGCTGCCGCGGCGCCGCCGAGGCGGTGTTGACCGCGCAGCTGGCGCGCGAGGCGCTGCAGACAAACTGGGTCAAGCTCGAAGTCATCGCCGACGAGCGGACCTTGCTGCCCGACGCGGTCGAATTGGTCAGGGCCGCAGAACAATTGGTCGACGACGGCTTCATCGTCCTGCCGTACACCAACGACGATCCGGTGTTGGCGCGACGGCTGGAGGACATCGGGTGCGCCGCGGTGATGCCACTGGGTTCGCCGATCGGCACGGGGTTGGGCATCGCAAACCCGCACAACATCGAGATGATCGTCGAGCAGGCGGGGGTCCCCGTCGTCCTCGACGCGGGCATCGGCACCGCGAGCGACGCCGCGAAGGCGATGGAGCTTGGTTGCGACGCGGTCCTGCTGGCCACCGCGGTAACCCGCGCCGCCGACCCCCCGACGATGGCCGCGGCGATGGCCGCCGCCGTCACCGCCGGACACCTGGCGCGTCAGGCGGGTCGGATCCCGAAGCGGTTCTGGGCGCAGGCGTCGAGCCCGTCGCCGGGGCCTTGAGCCGGGATACCGCCGTCGTTCACGCCGCGAAACGCGTCACCGATGTGTTCGGCCAAGCGTCGGGTCCCGCTCGATGAGTCGGTACGTCGCGCTGGGCAGCTCGATGGCGGCCGGCCCGGGCATCCGTCCGAGGGCTGACGGCGCACCGTTTGGTGCGGGACGTTCGGCGCGTAACTACCCTCACCTTGTCGCCGCGCACCTGGGCCTCGACCTCGTCGACGTCACCTATTCCGGTGCAACTACTGCAAATGTGCTCACTGAATGCCAGCGCGGGGCGCGACCTCAGGTCGAGGCGCTCGACGGGTCGGAGGAGCTGGTGACCGTGACGATTGGCGGCAACGATGTCGGCTACGCGCCGCTGCTGTTCGCGGCGGGGCTGCCGCGGCTGGCGCGGTCGCTGCCCGTGCTTGGTCCCAGGCTGCGTGACCAGCTCGACCCCGCGGCGCGTGATCGGGCACTGGACGGCCTTGGTGAATCGCTGAGGGAGGTCGGGCGGACGCTGCGTCGAAGGGCGCCGCGGGCGAAAGTGCTGTTCGTCGACTACCTGACCCTACTGCCGCCCGCGGGGACGCCCGCCCCGCCGCTGGCGGATGGTGATGTAGAGGTCGGGCGTCGCATCGCCGAGACACTGGAACGGCTGACCGGGCAGGCTGCTGCGGCGACGGGATGCGACGTGGTGCGGGTCGCGCACGCCAGTCGTGAGCACCACGCGTGGTCGGCCGCGCCGTGGACGACCAAGTTCGGTTTGCCGTTGCCGGGCCGACCCGCTCCGCTGCACCCGAACGCCATGGGCATGCGTGCGGTCGCAGACTTGGTCGCCGCGCGCGTATCGTCCTAGGGTCATGATCGAGCTGACGGGCCTGTCGAAGAGCTTCGGCCGGACCCGCGCCGTCGACAACCTCACGTGCTCCATCGAATCCGGTGTTGTCACCGGCTTTCTCGGCCCGAACGGGGCCGGCAAATCCACCACGATGCGCATGATCGTCGGACTGGACAGGCCCAGCGCGGGCACCGCGACGATCAACGGCCAGAAGTACCACGACCTCACGCACCCGCTGCGCACGGTCGGTGCCCTGCTGGAGGCCCGTCAGGTGCACCCGAACCGGACGGCCCGTTCGCACCTGCGCTGGATCGCGGCGAGTAACCGGCTGCCGGTCAGGCGTGTGGCCGAGGTGCTGGAAATGGTGGGGCTGACCGACGTGGCCGGCAAGCGTGCCGGTACCTTCTCGCTGGGCATGGCGCAACGGCTCGGCATCGCCGCGGCGCTGCTTGGTGACCCGCAGGTGTTGTTGTTCGACGAGCCTGCGAACGGCTTGGACCCTGAGGGCATCCGCTGGATCCGCACGCTGATGCGGAGTCTGGCCGGCCAGGGCCGCACGGTTTTCGTGTCCAGCCATCTGCTCGCGGAGATGGCCAACACCGCGGATCGGCTGGTGGTGATCGGGCGGGGTCGCCTGATCGCGGCCACCACCATGACCGACTTCCTGACCCGCTCCGGTGTCGATTCGGTTCGAGTTCGCACACCGCATGTCGACCGGATGCATGAACTGTTGACCGCCGCAAGGGTTTCGGTGCACCGCGACGGCGATCTCCTGCTGGTACGAGGAGCGTCGACCGAGCGGGTCGGAGATTTGGCCGCGCAGCACGGCATTACCCTGTACGAACTGGTCGCGCAGCAGGCATCGCTGGAGGAGGCGTATATGAACCTGACCGAGGATGTCGTCGATTACCGCGCCACCGGGGCAGTTTCATGACCCTCAATGCCGAATGCATCAAGCTTCAGACCACGCGTTCCCCGCTGTGGATGATGCTGGCCGTCGTTGTGCTGAGCCTGGGCCTCGCGACGATCCAGGCCGCGACAGCTCTGCCCTACAGTTCTGTGCCGCCGGAACGGGCGGCCATCGGTGTCGCGACGTTTGGGGTTCCGCTGTTGATGGTTCTGTCGGCAATGACGATCACCGGTGAATACCGCACCGGCTTGATTCGCGCCACGTTCATGGCAACACCACGAAGAACACGCGTCTTGTGTGCGAAGGCCCTCATCTCTGCGGTGTTCTCGGCCATCGTCACCGCGATCAGCACGGTTGGGTCGATCGCCCTCGTCCGGGTTGCCGTCACGGACAGACAGGGTAGCCAGCTCGCATTGACGGACCTCTCTGTGTGGCGTGCAGTGGGTGCGATCACTCTGTACGCGGTGCTGGGCGCAGTTTTGGCGTTGGGATTGGGAGCGCTCCTGCGGCACAGCGCCGCGGTGGTCGCGCTAATTGTGCTGATGCCCTTCGTGGTCGAACCACTTCTGGGGGCGACGCCGCGCGTCGGGGAGCGTGTCGGGCCGCTGCTGCCGTTCGCCAACGCGTACACATTCACGAAGGTGCCGTTCTTTCAGACATTCGCGATGTGGTGGGGGCCCGTAGGTGCGGCGCTGTACTTCACCGCCATCGCGGTGGCGGTGTTCACGGCGGCCGTCGTCGTCACGACTCGCCGCGATCCGTGATCGATTGCAGGGTGATACGGTGGGCGGCTGCGGCGCTCATCGCGGCGATGGGGCTGGCGTCGTGCTCGTCGACCGAATCCGCACCCGCACCCGAACTCGCTCAGGACCTTGCGCGCAAGGTGAGTGCGGATGGCATGTTCGCGCATTTAAGAAAGTTCCAGGAGATCGCCGACGCAAACAAGGGAACCCGCGCAGATGGCACCGCGGGCTACGATGCCAGTGTCGACTATGTCGTTAAAACATTGAAAGACAAAGGGTTCGACGTCCAGACACCCGAGTTCGAGCGGCTTGCTCGAATGCAAGGCGGAAAACCGACACTCAGCATCCTGGGGCGAGACTTCCAGGTCGTCCAGGCTTCGCTGTTGGTGACCACCCCGCCGGGTGGGCTGAGCGCCGTCACGTTGCGGCCGCAGAAGGCACCCGGCTGCGCGCCGGCCGACTACGGCACCGTGGCGGTCAAGGGTGCGATCGCTGTTGTCGATGACACCGGATGCTCGGTTGTCGACAAGCAGGCCACCGCGGTCGCTCAGGGTGCCGCGGGCCTGCTCGTCGTCAGCACCACGGCTACCGGCGGCAGCCCGGCCGGTCTCTTCACCCCCGGCTACTACCAACGCCTCACAATCCCCGTCGGGGTCATCTCCAGCGACGCCGACGCGGCGCTGCGGCGCACCAACGCGCCCGTGCGACTGGTGTTGGACAGCAAGCCACTCATGGTCAAGTCACGAAACGTGGTCGCGCAGACCAAGACCGGCAACACGCAGAACGTCGTCGTCGTGGGTGCACATCTGGACAGCGGCCCCCGCAGCCCGGGGATCAACGACAACGGTTCGGGTGTGGCGGCAGTATTGCAGACCGCGACGGCACTGGGATCGCAGCCTCGGATCACCAACGCCGTGCGGTTCGCGTTCTGGGGAGCCCAGCAGAACGGCGTGGACGGGTCGACGAAATACGTACGCGGCCTGAACGCCGACCAACTCAACGACATCGCGCTCTATCTCAACGTCGACATTGTCGGCTCGCCGAATGCGGGCTACTTCACCTACGACGGTGACCAGTCCGCCGCCCCCAACCCCGAGATCCCGTCGCGTGACGTGCCCGCCGGATCCGCCGGCATTGAGCGGACGTTGGCGGGTTATCTAAACCTGGCCGGAGTGAGGCCCGCCGATCTACCTCTGGCCAAAACGACCGACGACAACCCGTTCCTGTCCGCAGGTGTTCCGATCGGCGGCATCACCACGGGATCATCCCAACGGAAAACCGAAGTGCAAGCCAGGCTTTGGGGCGGTCAGGCCGGTGTCGCGTTCGATCCCGAGTACCAAACCCCCGGCGACATCATCGACAAAGTCGACCGGCATGCCCTGGCGGTCATGGGAATGGCAGTCGGATTCGCTGTTGGCACCTACGCGCAATCGCTTGACGGCGTCAACGGCGTTCCGCCGCGGGACCAGCGGCACCGGCATACCCCCTAGAGGAGCTTCTCCAGCGTGATCGGTAAATCTGTCACGCGCCTACCGGAGGCGTTGAACACCGCATTAGCGATCGCGGCGGGCACGGCGACGATGACCAGTTCACCCAGCCCCTTCACGCCGAGGGGATCGGCGATGGTGTCCTCCGCGGGCAGGAAGGCGGCGTCAAGGACGGGCACGTCGGCGTTGACCGGCACAAAGTAATCGGACATGTTCGCGTTGACGATCCGCCCGTCGCGGTAGTCAAGGTGGGTGCCCTCCAGCAACGCCATCCCGATGCCGCCCACCATCCCGCCGATGGCCTGGCTGTGCGCGAGCTTCGGATTGATGATCCGGCCCGCGTCATAGCAACCGTAGACGCGGCGGATGCGTACCACGCCGAGCAGCTCGTCGACGGCGACCTCGGCAAACACCGCGCCATAGGCGAACATCGAGAATCGTTGGTCGGCGTTGTCGGGCGACCACGTCTGCTGCGCGTCCAGGCTTGGCCACCCGCGTCTGCGCAGCAGATCCTGGTAACCCTCACCGCGGGCCGGCTCCGCAGCATGGAACATCCGCCCGTCGGCAACCCAGACATCTTCCGGGCGAAGGCCGTTCAGCGGCGACCCGGGATCAACAACCGCGGTCCGCACGAACCGGTCGCGCAACATCGTCGCCACGGTCAGGACCGAGGAGCCGACACTTGCCATCGTCCGCGAGCCCGAGTGCGACGGCGCCTCGGGAAACATGCTGTCGCCAAGCGCGAATCGTACCCGGCTCATTGAGATTCCGAGAGCGTCGGCGGCGACCTGTGTCATCGATGTGTACGTTCCCGGCCCCATATCGCTCGTACCGGATTGCACGTCGGCGGTGCCGTCGGCGTTGATCCTGGCCAGCGCGGCACACTGGCTCCGCGAGGTGTGATAACCCGCCGCTGCCATGCCGATGCCGATCAGCTGGTTGCCATCGCGGGTGGCTCGTGGTGTGGGGTTTCGTCGAGACCAGCCAAATGTGTTGGCGCCCTGCCGGAGACAGTCGACCAGGCGTCGGGTGGAGAACGGCAGATTTTCGGACAGGTCGCGGTCGGGTTCGTTACGCAGCCGCAATTCGATCGGATCGACTCCCAATCGAGACGCGAGGTCATCCATGGCGCATTCGAGCGCGAACGCGCCAGTCGTGGCACCGGGTCCGCGCATGAAGGTGGGTGGGTTGATGTCCAGCGGCACAATACGATACGTCGACCGCATGTTCGGCGCCCCGTAGAGGAACCGCGGGCCAGTCATCAGGTTGTCCTCGTAGGAGTTGTAACGGGAGGTCTCCGTACGGCCTTCGTGGACGATGGCGGTGATATTCCCCGACCGGTCCGCGCCGATCGCCAGCCGCTGGCGGCTTGTCGGCCGGTAGCCGATACCGCTGTACATCTGCTTGCGGGACAGCACCAGCTTCACCGGGCGCCGCATCTGCCGAGCGGCGAACGCCGCAAGCAGCTGGTGCGGCCAAGTGGTGCCCGCGCTGCCGAACGCACCGCCGACGAACGGAGAAATCACCCGGACCTGCTCCTTGGGGATGCCGAGCGCGTCGGCGTACGCCTGTCGGGCGGAACTGATGCTCTGCACCTTGTCCCACACGGTGACCCGGTCGCCGTCCCAGCTGGCGACCGTCGATGGGAGCTCCATGGGGTTGTGGTTGTTGCGTTCGATGGAGTAGCGCAGGTCCGTGGTAACAGGCGCGGTGCGCAGCGCCGCGTCGGCGTCGCCACGCGCGTAGTCCTGCGTTCGGGTTCCCGGCTTCGACTCGGCCTGCGGTGCATCGATATTCGTCAGCTGTGGTTCTGTACGGTACCGAACTTCGACCAGAGACGCGCCGTGCATCGCCGCCTCCATCGTCGTGGCGACCACCACCGCAACCGGCTGACCGAAGCAGGACACCTGCCGGATGTCGTACGGCAACTTGATTCCACCGAAGTCGGTGAGCACCCTTAGAACGTCCGGGTGCCGGACAGCCGCCCCGGGATCGATGCGCTCCACGCTGCCGCGCGCCACGGTGCTGGCCACCAACGAGGCGTACACCAGATCCGGGGCGGGATTGTCGGCCGCGTAGAGCGCCTTTCCTGTGACTTTGAGCCGGCCGTCCACCCGGGTGATCGGTTGACCGGAGATGAGAGCCGTCGGGACGGGCCGCGTCACGGCATCGCCGCCACCGTCGCGAGCTGTCGCTCGACCGTGCGCTTGATCAACTCCACCTTGAACCCGTTCTCCGACAATGGTTTAGCGCCATCCGCAGCATGCGATGCGGCAGCGCGCCACAACTCTGGTGCTGCAGGACGTCCCGTGAGCGCCTGCTCGACGGCGGGAAGCCGCCAGGGCACTGTCCCGACACCGCCCACCGCGACCCGGGCGGCGCGCACCGCTCCTGCAGTGACATCGAGCGCGACCGCCGCCGAGGCGATCGCGAATTCAAAGGACTCCCGGTCGCGCACCTTCAAGTAGCCGGACCGGCGGGCCTCGGGCACCCGCGCGATTTCTATCGCGGTGATCAGCGCGCCGGTCGGCAAGTTGTGTTCCTGGTCGGGCGTGCTGCCCGGTTGCCGGAAGAACTCGGAGATCCGAATCGGATGCTCCCCCTTGTCGTCTCGAGTGATCACCGTCGCGTCGAGCGCTACAAGTGCCACCGCGAGATCCGACGGGTGGGTGGCCACACAGGCGTCGCTGGTGCCCAGGATGGCGTGATTGCGATTGCGGCCGCCAATCGCCGCACATCCGGAGCCCGGTGTGCGCCTGTTGCAGGCGGCCGAGACGTCGCGGAAGTACAGGCATCGCGGTCGCTGCATGATGTTGCCGCCGATCGAGGCCATGTTGCGGATCTGGGCCGAGGCGGACAACTCCAACGCCTGCGTGATGATCGGGAACTCACGGCGCACGTCGGGATGCGCGGCCAGCTCCGACATGCGCACCAGCGAGCCGATCCGTAGTTTCGACGGTTGCAGGTCGATGTCGCGGTAGGGCAGCGCGTTGATGTCGACGACGGCTGCCGGGCGTTCGACGGTCTCACGCATCAGATCCACGAGGGTGGTGCCGCCTGCGATGTACCGGCTCCCGGACGACGCCGCCGCCAGCGCCGATGCTTCGTCGGTGGCCTTGCTGAAGCTGAACGGGAACATGCTACGTGTTTCGCGCCGCGGTGGTCACAGCGGTGACGATGTTGGTGTAGGCGCCACAGCGGCAAATGTTGCCGCTCATCCATTCTCGTAACTCTGCAGGGGACCCCGTGTGGCCTTCCTTGATGCAGCCGACCCCCGACATTATTTGCCCGGCTGTGCAGTAGCCGCACTGGAAGGCGTCTTCGTCGATGAACGCCTGCTGCAGCGGATGGAGCCTGCCGTTGCGCTCAAGGCCTTCGATCGTGGTGATCTCGGCACCGTCATGCATCGCGGCCAGCGTCAGACACGAGTTGAGGCGTTGGCCGTTCACCAGGATCGTGCAGGCGCCGCAGGCGCCTTGGTCACAGCCCTTCTTCGTGCCGGTCAAGCCCGCCCGTTCCCGCAGCATGTCCAGCAGGGAGGTGCGGTTGTCCACGGTGATTTCGCGGGCGTCGCCGTTTATCTTCATCCGCACCACCGAGGACGCCGCAGACTTTTCGTGTTCATCGCCGCAGCCCGCGATCAGGGGGACGGTCGCCACCACCCCGCCGACCGCTATAGACGCACCGACGAATGTTCTCCGGTTGATGTCCCCCACTCACTCCAGAGTAGGCATTAACCCTGTGAGCGCCACACTCAGCAGCGTAGCGGCGGGACTACTCGATACCCTCGAGCCGGGGGATGACGTCGTCGCCCAGGCGCTTGACGAAGCCGACCGGGTCGGGATCGCCGGGCAGGGGACCGACATTGATCTGGTCGATGCCCAGTTCGGCATAACGCTCGGCGGTCCTCAGGTAAGCGTCGACATCGTCGAACGGGTTCGTGAACAGGCCCGCGGTCAAGCGGATGTCGGCGGGATCGCGGCCGACGGCCTCACAATGCCTGCGCAGCACATCAATCTTGTGCGCGAGTTCGTCGCCGCTCGCCGTACCATTCCACACGTCCGCATACTGGGCGACCAGCCGCAGTGTCTTCTTCTCGCCGTCACCGCCAATCAGGATCGGTGGGCGCCGAATCGGCTGTGGCTCACAGATCGTCTCCGCCAGCCGATAGTGCTTGCCCTGGTAGGGCCCGTCGTCTTCGCTCCACATTTGCTGGCAGATCTGCAGCGTCTCTTCGAGCATCTCGAATCGCTCGCGCAACGGCGGGTATGGCACGCCGAGGCCCAGATGCTCGCGCTCGTACCAGGCCGCTCCGATGCCGAACACCGAACGGCCTCCCGATAGCACATCCACCGTGGTGGCCGTCTTGGCCAGCACACCGGGGTGGCGATAGGTGACACCGGTGACGAGGGTGGCCAACGCGATGCTTCGCGTCTGACCGGCCAGGAATCCCAGTGTCGTGTAGGCCTCCAGAAACGGGTCCTGCGACCGCCCCATCTCCTCCATCTGGAAGAAGTGGTCGGCCAAGGTGAACATGGTGGCACCGGCCTCTTCGGCGGCCACGGCCGCATTCGCCACCGTCGGAGCCAGCCGCTCCGGTGCACCGGGTAGGAAGTCGATGAAATGTACACTCAATTCCATTGCTCAATACCGCCTTTCAATCGGTGAGTCGTTGCAGCAGCGATAACGCCTCGTTGATGACAAGGCGCTCACGCTCCGTGTAACGGTCTTGCATGGCTTGCACCAACCATTCGTCGCGAACCTTGCGATCGCTCTCCGCGTGCCTGCGGCCCCGCGGGGTCAACGTGATGAGCTGACGCCGTCCGTCGTCGGGATCGGGTCTGCGCTCGATCAATCCGTGGCGGTCCAGCCCGGACAGCGTGGTCGCCATCGATTGCGGG
This sequence comes from Mycobacterium sp., assembly GCA_036263935.1. Classification (GTDB taxonomy): domain Bacteria; phylum Actinomycetota; class Actinomycetes; order Mycobacteriales; family Mycobacteriaceae; genus Mycobacterium. The sequence goes on along the minus strand of DATARY010000124.1, from coordinate 2,478 downwards.
CGAACCCGTTCCGCCCCGGCGAGCTGACTGGTGGAAGCCGGACCGTCCTTGACGAGCCGGATGAGCACCGCGGTCTCGGGCGGCGTCAGATCATCGGCCGTCGCAACCTCCTTGAGTCTGCGGCGAAGTCTGCTGAACATCACCCGGAGTTCCCGGGCGGCGACCACGGAGGATTCGCTGACCTGCCCCACGTTCAACAGTCTAAACTGTGTAGTTGAAGCTGAACAGTTAGGGCTGTCTAATCTTGCGCACGCCGTAGGCCAGCGTGCCGAGCAGCACCACTCCGGTGCCGACCAACACCGACGACACTGGCAGCAGGAATGCCAGTACCAGACAACCCGCCAGGCCCACGCTCGGAATCACCTTGCGGTCCAACGTCCAGGCCGACGCGTTTGCGAGCGCGTAGTAGAGGAGTACGGCGAACGACGAGAAGCCGATCGCGCCGCGCACGTCCACCACCGCGCCGATCACCGCGACCACGACGCCGACCACCACCTCCGCACGGTGCGGGCTGCCGAACCGCGGATGCACAGCGGCCAGCGCATGGGGCAGATGCCGGTCACGGGCCATCGCGAGCGTCGTCCGCGAAACCCCGAGGACCAGCGCAAGCAGGGACCCGAGCGCGGCCACCGCGGCGCCAACCCGGACCACCGGCTCGAATCCGGGGAAGCCTGCGGCGCGAACCGCATCGGCGAGCGGCGCCGACGCCGAAGCCAGTGCGGTGCTGCCCAATTCGCTCAGTACCGCCGCCGCCACCACTGCGTACACGGTCAGCGCGATACCCAGTGCGATCGGGATCGCGCGCGGGATGGTGCGGGCGGGATCGCGGACCTCCTCGCCAAGCGTGGCGATGCGGGCGTAACCGGCGAACGCAAAGAACAGTAGCCCCGCTGCCTGCAGCACGCCGCGGACACTGACATCGTCGCCGAATGCCAGCCGGGATGCGTCAAGGCCGCCGAAGCCGAGGACGACGACTACGACCGCCGCCAGTACGGCAAGCACAAGCGCGACGATCGCACGGGTCAGCAGCGCGGACTTCTGGATACCGGCGTAGTTGACCGCCGTTAGCGCAACAACCGCGGCCACCGCGACGGCGTGCGCCCACGCGGGCCACACGTAGTAGCCGACCGTCAGCGCCATCGCCGCGCAGGACGCCGTCTTCCCGACGACGAAGCTCCACCCCGCGGTGTAGCCCCAGAATTCACCAAGCCGTTCCCGCCCGTACACATACGTGCCGCCGGACTGCGGATACAGGGCGGCAAGGCGCGCCGAAGACGTTGCGTTGCAATAAGCGACGACAGCCGCTACCGCCAAACCGATCAGCAAGCCCGACCCAGCCGCGGCCGCGGCAGGACCGAGAGCCACGAAGATCCCCGCGCCGATCATCGAGCCAAGCCCGATCGTGACCGCGTCGAATGTGCCGAGCCGCCGCTGCAGCGCAGGGCCGTCCGGCGTGCTCACGAAGCGATGCTATGTCACGCGATGTCGTGGTGAGGGGAGAGCGATTCGCGGGCCGAGGTTATCGCCGACGCGGCCACGACGGCGAGCAGCACCAACCCGCCGATCGCGACCAGCGGAACGGTCCACAGCCGGCGCGTGAGCAGCGCGGTCTGGCATTGGTCGACGAAGTTGTACTGGCCGGCGGCCGCCGCCTGTGTCAGATCGGCGGCGTATCCCGTCCCGCACTTGATCTGGAATCCCCATTGGTCGTAGGCGTCGAGAAACACCGGAAAATTCAGTGCCAAGAGGCCGATGCCCACCACGACCGCGCAGACGATGCCGGTGTAGGCGAGGCGATGATGCCGCTTGGTCAAGGTGTCTCCCGAGTGCATGTCATACAGACGTCGATCAGCTCACCGATACGAACGACGGCCGTTATGTTAATTGCCATTCTGATCCAACAAACGGCTTTGACAATAATTGTCAACCGAACTCGACACCTATGTATCGGCCCGGTCCGTTATGGTGTTTGCCATGGCGCGCATCCGGCCCACCAGCGGTGAGCCCGTCCGGTGCAGGCCAAAGGACCGGAAGGCGCAGATAGCAAGGGCGTCCGCCGAAGCGTTCAGCGCGCTCGGTTACTACGGAGTGAGCATGGAGACGATCGCGTCCCGTGTCGGCATCTCCGCGGCCGCGCTCTATCGCCACTACTCGAGCAAGTACGAACTGTTCCGGGACGCGGTGCTGAATCTGGGCCAGCAGCTCGTCGACTGCACGGCGTTCGCCGACGACGCCGCCCCCGACGACCCGGAGCAGACCCTGCACTGGCTGGTCGCCGCACTCACAGACACTGCGATGGCCAACCGCGACTCGGGAGGGCTGTATCGCTGGGAGGGCCGGTATCTGCGCGGCGACGACCAGGCCACGCTGATCGCGCAGATGCATAGCGTTCATCACCGGATCCAGCGGCCGCTGATGGTGATTCGGCCCGCGCTGACGTCGCGCCAGCGCTGGACCGTGTCGACCTCTGTGCTGTCC
>DATARY010000120.1:0-25677 GCA_036263935.1 Mycobacterium sp. | reverse complement strand
CGCGCCGCAACACCGACGGCGGCGAGGTCGGTTGCCCGACAATCACCTACCTCGTTACCGACGACGCCGGCGGGCTGCGGATCGCCGTTCTGGCCGCCCACGGGCAATGACTACAGCGGGGCGCGTTCGGTCGGCACGGCGGCATCCAGCGCCGCGTGCGTTGTGAGGTCCAGGTCGACGACCATGCATTCCAGTGCCTTGCCCCAGCTTTCGTAGTAGGGGCGTTGGGGATGTTCGGCGATCTGCCCCATCAACCGCCCGCGAAACGCGTCCAACGGCAGGTCGAGTTTTTCGACGAGGGCGACGGCGATCGCCAGTGCGCGCGCCTGCCACGGCGCTTCGAACACGAGTTCGCCGTTGTCCCGCGGCAGGGATTCATCGTCGAGCGGTGCGCCGGTCATAGCCGCTGGACACCGATCATCGAGTCACGCGTGACGATACCGGCGAGCTGCTCCTCGGACATCGCCTCGGTGCCCTGAGGCCGCATCGGCAGCACCAGGTATCGCGCCTCGGCGCTGGAATCCCACACGCGGATCTCGACGTCATCCCCGAGGACGGTGCCCATCTCCGCGAGCAGCTTGCGGGGTTCACGCACGGCGCGGGCACGGTAGGCGGGCGCCTTGTACCACTTGGGCGGCAGCCCGAGCGTCGGCCACGGATAGCAGGAGCACAGCGTGCACACCACGAGGTTGTGGATTGCCGGGGTGTTTTCGACGACCACCATGAGCTCGCCCTGCGGCCCCTCGAACCCCAGTTCCCCGATCGCCGCCGTGCCGTCGGCGAGGAGGCGCTCCTTGTACGCCGGATCCGTCCACGCCCGCGCAACCACCTTGGCGCCGTTCATCGGGCCGAGGTTGTCCTCGAAGTGCTGGACTATCGCGTCGAGGGCGTCGGTGTCGAGGATGCCCTGCTCGACGAGGATCGACTCGATCGCGGCGACCCTGGCCTCGATCGGCGCCAGCTCGGCCGGGTGGTGGCGATCAGTCGTCATCGGGATCCTGCAGGTAGCGCTCGAAGAGGTCGACATGCACCACAACGCCGTCCGTGCCGGCCTCGCCCCACAGCTCGCGGGAGGTGAACCGAACCGAATAGAGCGGGTCGGCCACGGTTCCGTCGTGGTGGGCAGAGATGTCGTCGATGTTGTGCGCGCCATCGAACCGCCCGATCGTCCCGTGCTTGCCCTGGACGTAGCGCGGCGCGCGGGTGTGCCCCGGCGGGTGCCATTCGCGGACGCGGACTTCGTCGCCGACCGCGTAACGTGGCCCGGTGCGTGGTGTGAGGTCATCGGGGAGCACGCCCCGGTCGGGAGCCGACAGCGGAAAGCGCCCGCCGGCGCGTTGCTCGAGCTCGTCGGCCGTGGTCACACCCGCCTCCACCGCGAGGGTGGCGACTCCGGTGAGCCAGTGCTCGTAGTAGGGACTCGAAAGGTAGTGGGCGGGTTCCATCCGCTCGATCGAGTGGCGGAATTTGCTGCCACCGAAAACGTCGAGGGTGCCGACAAGCACCCGAAACACGCGGCGTTCCCAGCCTTCGTGGAACAACGGCTCGGACGAGGTGTGGTCGACCCGGCCGAAGCCGTCCAGGCCGCCGAGGTCGTGAACGCCGTCCACGCCGACATCCTACGGTGACTGCGTTGTCGGCAACCTTGTTCGGAATTCGAACCGTCCCCCCGTCTCGACCGTGCTTATGGGATATGCGCGCGCGTCTTCGTTCGTCTGTCATCGCCGGTATCGCCATCGCAGGGATCAGCGCGCTCGTGATGGCTCCATCGCCACCGCCGCCGCGGCCCCACCCGGCGCCAACCGTGACCCGCGACGTCCGGTTGACCGCCGCGCCCGCGCTTGGAGCGATTCCGCTGGCCTTCATCCGCAACCAGTTTCAGTACTGCAGCCTGATCTGCCCGTTCGCCGTGCAGGGCGCGATCACCGTGCCGATCGCCGCGGCACAGGCTCCTGTGGCTCTCCTGGGCTCGCTCGCGTCGACGGGCTCGCCGCTCAAGGCGCTCGGCGCTGCCTTGGCGTCGGTCACCGGCCCGGCGAACGCCGCGGCAACACCGCTTTTCAACAACGACGTGTTCTTGGTGGTGCCGAAGGCGTTTCACGCGCTTGACGTCGCCGTTGTCGAGGCCTTCAACGTCGGTGCCGCGGTGTTCATGCCGGGTGAGTTGCTCCAGGCGATCCAAAACGGGCGCACCAACATTCTCGACGCCCTCAATCAGCCAGTGGGCCCGCCGACGACCCCGACGGGCGCCAGCAACATACTCCAGGTCGCGGCCGTCGAGGCGGTCAATGTCACGACGGCAGTGGCGTTCCAGGCCGGCGAGCTGCTGCTGCTGGGGGTCATCCAGACAGCGGATGCCGCCGCGCGGGAACTCGCGCGGTCCGGCGACCCGGTGGCGGCGCTGGCGGCCGGTGCCGCGCAGGCGGGCAAGGTCATCAACCAGGCGGGTGGGATTGTCGCCTCTGCGCTCAACACCGCGGTGACGAACATCCACAACTCGCTCAACGACCCGTTCCCTTCGACGGTGAAGGGGACCGCTTCGGTGTCGTCACCGGTCACCCATCGCGGCGGCAAAACGGATTCGGTCGCATCGACCGCGGCCAACGGACCCGCACCGGTGAAGACCGACTCAGGTCACAAGCCCACGATCGAGAAGCACGACTCACGAAGCACCCGCGCTGACAGCGGCGCCAAGAAGTCGAACGGCAAGTAGTCGGACTGACGAGGCAGAGGCTGCCGGACAACGGCCGCTTGGTCGGCGCCTCCGAGGGTGGGGGGTCACTCTTGCTCTACCCGCCAAGTTGGGTCAGTCGGCGGCGGGCTCGGCGTCTTCTGCGGGCTGATCCTCCCCAGGCCGGTCCAGGGACAACGCGATCCCGAGCGCCAGGAAGAACACGATGAACAGTGGCCCACCGAGATAGAAGTTCATTGCCCCGCCGGGGGAGATGAAACTTCCCGGCGGCCCGATGATCGTGATCGTCTCGATCAGCTGCTCGACGGCGAACACCGCGGCGAGAATGCCCAGCCACCGCGGGAATCGACCATCGTTGGCGGCCAACAGGATCGGCACCGCGACCATGATGTCTGCGACGGTCAGTATCGGCCCCCACATGGCGGCGATGTCGGTGACCGTGCGCGCCGTCGCCGATCCCAGCACGTCGGGGTGGAGCGCCAGTCCCGCGTTGAACCACATTGCAATGGCTACCTCGGCGAGCACCAGCGCCGAGCCGAAAGTGAATGCGTAACCAGGGGGGCCCGTCAGTCGGTCACGGGCATGTCCGAGAACGACGACCAACGCCAAAGACCCGAAGGTCACCAAGAGCGCCTGCGCTCGCATACCGCCCGAGTGCTCGTTCACGTAGGCGACGATGTCGTAACCCGGTTTGTCGGTACCGGGAATCGCCGGAACGACAAACAGCGCGCCGGCATACAACACCGCGAACGCGATGCCTGCGACCATGGGTATGCGGCGTTCCATCGCTGGAAATCATCGTAGTCAACGCACCGTCTGCGCGGCGACGCTGTCGCCGGCTCGGACCGTGTCGGGAATGTCGGGCGGACATGACACGATCGTGGGGTGAGCGATGACATTGCGGGCCTGCACCTGGTGCTGGGGGACGAGGAGCTGCTCGTCGAGCGCGCGGTCGCCGCGGTTCTGCGGCAGGCGCGCAGGCGGGCCGGCACCGACGATGTGCCGGTGGATCGCCTCCGCGCGGGTGAGGTCAGCACCAGCGAGCTCGCCGAGCTGCTCAGCCCGTCGCTGTTCGCCGACGAACGGGTGGTGGTGCTGGAGGCAGCCGCGGAAGCCGGCAAGGACGCGGTCGCCCTCATCGCGACCGCCGCGGCGGATCTGCCGCCGGGCACCATGCTGGTCGTAGTGCACTCCGGCGGTGGACGAGCCAAGGGCCTCGCCGACCAACTGAAAGACCTTGGTGCACAAGTCCACCCGTGCGCGCGAATCGCCAAACCCTCAGAGCGTGCCGATTTCGTCCGTCGCGAGTTCCGCACATTGCGGGTCAAGGTCGGAGACGACACCGTCATGGCCGTACTCGACGCGGTCGGCTCCGACATCCGCGAACTCGCGTCCGTCTGCTCGCAGCTGGCCGCAGACACCGGCGGCGACATCGACACGGCGGCGGTCCGCCGCTACCACTCACGCAAGGCGGAGGTGAAGGGCTTCGACATCGCCGACAAGGCCGTCGTGGGCGACGTCGCCGGCGCTGCTGAAGCGCTGCGCTGGGCGATGATGAGCGGTGAGCCGCAGGTCGTGCTTGCCGATGCGCTCGCCGAGGCCGTCCACTCCATCGCCCGGGTAGGGCCCCTGTCCGGTGATCCTTACCGGTTGGCCGCCGAACTGGGAATGCCGCCATGGCGCGTGCAGAAGGCGAAGAAGCAGGCCCGTCGGTGGTCGCGCGCGTCCGTCGCCGAGGCAATGCGCCTGGTCGCGGCGTTGAACGCCGACGTCAAGGGTGCCGCGGCCGACGCGGACTACGCGCTGGAGGCGACGGTCAGGAAGGTTGCTGAGCTCGCAGCAGAGTGATCAGAGCTTGTTGAGGGCGTTCGCCAGGCCCGACTTGCGGTTGGCGGCCTGGTTCTTGTGGATCACGCCCTTGCTGACGGCCTTGTCCAGCTTGCGGCTGGTCGATGCCAGCAGCTGCGCGGCCCTTCCCTTGTCGCCGGCCTCGACGGCCTGACGGAACCCGCGCACGGCCGTGTGAAGCGACGACTTCACCGACTTGTTGCGCAGTCTGCGGCGCTCGTTGGTGCGATTGCGCTTCTCCTGCGACTTGATGTTGGCCACGCGTGTATTCCTTCGTAAATCTCGGCGGGGTTGGTTAAGGACTGTGTTGGTTAAGTCTGTATGGCGTGCCCGGCGGCGGGCAGCGACTGTTCAGGTTACCAGCGCGGCCCCGAATCTCCCAAAGTAAGGCGCACTGGCCTGCCGAAACTGCCGAAGTGATGCAGCATGTGATGGGTGAGCCTGCGAACCCTGCCGACAGAGCGTGAACGGCCGTCGCGCACCAACCAGCGAACAACCAAGCGGTACGGGGGCATCTTCGACGGCTACAGCAATCTTGGCGCCTATTCGCAGGCCTTCGACGAGATGTTCGACGCGCAGGGCAACGTCCGGGGCCCGTACAAGGGCATCTTCGCCGAGCTCGCCCCGTCCGACGCATCGGAGCTTGAGGCCCGCGCCGAGGCGCTTGGTCGGGCCTTCATCGATCAGGGCATCACGTTCTCGCTGTCGGGCCAGGAACGCCCGTTTCCGCTGGACCTCGTGCCGCGCGTGATCTCGGCGGCGGAATGGACGCGACTGGAGCGTGGCATCCGCCAGCGGGTGAAGGCCCTCGAGATGTACCTCGACGATATCTACGGCGAGCAGGAGATCATGCGCGACGGGGTCATCCCGCGACGGCTGGTCACGTCGTGCGAACACTTCCATCGCGAGGTCGCGGGCATCATCCCGCCCAACGGCGTGCGCATTCACGTCGCCGGGATCGACCTGGTGCGCGACGCGAAGGGCGACTTCCGCGTGCTCGAGGACAATCTGCGCTCTCCGTCGGGCGTCTCCTATGTGATGGAGAACCGCCGGACGATGGCGCGGGTCTTCCCAAACCTGTTCGCCACCCACCGGGTGCGGGCGGTCGGCGACTACTCGTCGCACCTGTTGCGGGCGCTGCGCAACGCGGCGGCCAACAACGTCGCCGATCCGACCGTCGTCGTGCTCACCCCGGGGGTCTACAACTCCGCGTACTTCGAGCATTCGCTGCTGGCCCGGCAGATGGGTGTGGAGCTCGTCGAGGGCCGCGACTTGTTCTGCCGCGACAACGCCGTCTACATGCGCACCACCGAGGGGGAGCGTCAGGTCGATGTGATCTACCGCCGCATCGACGACACGTTCCTTGACCCCATGCATTTTCGCCCGGACTCGGTGCTCGGCGTCGCGGGCATCCTCAATGCGGCGCGCGCGGGCAACGTCGTCATCTCAAGCGCGGTGGGCAACGGGGTCGGCGACGACAAACTGGTCTACACCTACGTGCCGACCATCATCGAGTACTACCTCGGCGAGAAGCCCCTGCTGGCCAACGTCGACACCTATCGCTGCTGGCTTGACGAGGAACGCGAGGAGGTCCTCGACCGGATCGACGAGCTCGTCATCAAGCCGGTCGAAGGCTCGGGTGGCTACGGCATCGTGTTCGGGCCGGACGCCTCGGACAAGGAACTGGCGGCGGTCAACAAGAAAATCCGCACCGACCCGCGCGGCTGGATCGCCCAACCCGTCGTGCAGCTGTCAACCGTGCCGACCCAGATCGACACCAAGCTCGCGCCGCGCCACGTCGACCTGCGGCCGTTCGCGGTCAACGACGGCGACGAAGTCTGGGTGCTGCCGGGCGGACTCACGCGGGTTGCGCTGCCCGAGGGCTCGCTGGTGGTCAACTCGAGCCAGGGCGGGGGCTCCAAGGACACCTGGGTGCTGGCGTCCCGCGCGTCGGTGGCCGACCGCGAGCTCGGCGCTGCCGAGGTGGTGCGGTCTTTGCCCAAGGCGCCGAGGGGTGCGAAGTCCGAGAACGGTTCGAACGGCTCCTCACAACAGCGACAGCAACAGCAGTCGCAGGTGCAGCCGCCGCCCAGCGGCGCGCAGCAGAATCAACAGCAGTAGGCGGTGATGGACCGATGTTGGCGCGCAACGCAGAATCGCTGTATTGGATCGGCCGCTACGTCGAGCGGGCCGACGACACCGCGCGCATTCTCGACGTGACGGTGCACCAGTTGCTCGAGGATTCCAGCGTCGATCCCGACCAGGCGTCGCGCACGCTGCTGCGGGTGCTGGGTATCAAACCGCCCGAGCAGCCGCTGGATGTCTGGTCATTGACCGACATCGTCGCGTTCAGCCGCGACACCGAGGGCGGCTGCTCGATCGTCGAATCCATCTCCGCCGCGCGCGAGAATGCCCGCGGCGCACGCGAAGTCACGTCCACCGAGATCTGGGAGTGTCTGAACACCACGTACAACGCACTGGCCGAACGCGAGCGCGCCGCCAAACGGCTTGGCCCGCATGAGTTCCTGTCGTTCGTCGAGGGCCGCGCGGCGATGTTCGCCGGGCTGGCCGATTCGACACTAAGCCGCGACGACGGCTACCGGTTCATGGTGCTGGGCCGCGCGATCGAACGAGTCGACATGACGGTGCGGCTGCTGCTGTCCCGCGTCGGCGACAGCGCGTCGTCACCGGCGTGGGTGACGCTGCTGCGCTCTGCGGGCGCGCACGACACCTACCTGCGCACCTATCGTGGCGTGCTCGACGCCGGCCGCGTCGTCGAATTCATGCTGCTGGACCGGCTTTTCCCACGGTCGATATTTTATTCGCTGCGGTTGGCCGAGCACAGCCTCGACGAGTTGCTCAACCGCCCGCACAACCGCCTCGGCGCCACCGCCGAGGCGCAGCGACTGCTCGGCCGGGCCCGCAGCGAGCTGGAGTTCCTGGGCCCCGGCGCGCTGCTGGAATCGCTCGAGCAGCGGCTCGCCGGGCTGCAGATGCTGTGCAGCGACGTCGGAGAAGCGTTGGCGCTGCAGTACTTCCACTCCGCGCCTTGGGTTGCGTGGACCGATGCGGGGCATCACGACCTGGTCGTCGAGGAGGGTGAGGTCTGATGTGGCGCCTGCGGGTGGTGCACTCGACGGGCTACGCCTACAAGTCGCCGGTCACCGCATCGTTCAACGAGGCCCGGCTGACACCGCGCTCGGATTCGCGGCAGAACGTGATCCTCAACCGCGTCGAAACGGTCCCGGCCACCCGGTCGTACCGCTACGTCGACTACTGGGGAACGGCGGTGACCGCGTTCGACTTGCACGCCCCGCACACCGAGCTGGAGGTCACCGCCTCGTCGGTGGTGGAGACCGACCGCGATGAGATGCCGAACGAGGAGATCAGCTGGGAAGACCTGTGCTCCGAGGCGGTGATCGACCGGTTCGACGAGGTGCTCAGCCGGACCCAATCCACGCCGGAGAGCAAGCGGGTCCGCCGAGTCGGACAGCGCATCGCCAAGGACCACGATCCGCGGGAAGCAGTCACCGCCGCAGCGCACTGGGTGCACAGCGAACTCGCATACGTCGCGGGCACCACCGGTGTGCACTCCTCGGGGCTCGACGCGTTGCGCGAAGGCAAGGGGGTATGCCAGGATTTCGCGCACCTTACACTGATTCTGTTGCGCGGCATGGGAATTCCGGCGCGCTACGTGTCGGGCTATCTGCATCCCAAACGCAAGGCGGTCATCGGAGACACCATCGACGGACAGAGCCACGCCTGGGTCCAGGCGTGGACCGGCGGTTGGTGGAACTATGACCCCACCAACAACAGCGACATCAACGAGCAGTACATCAGCGTCGGTGTCGGCCGTGACTACTCGGATGTCACACCGCTGAAAGGCATTTACTCCGGGGAGGGTTCGACAGACCTGGACGTCGTCGTGGAGATCACCCGGCTGGCGTAACCCGCGGACCGCTCGCGCGCCCCAGCGTGCGGAAGCCCGGATGCACATGCGGCGTGAGCCCCTGCCGCCGGGCGATGGTTGCGAGCAACTCCCGCAGCGTTGCCCGCTGCGCGGCGTCGAGTCCGGCCGTGAGCCGACGCTCGTGCTGGCGCGCGAGATCGCCGATCTTGCCCATCAGCCGCTTACCCGATGCCGTGAGGTACAGCGCGTGGAGGCGCCGATCGTCGGGGTTGCGGCGGCGCTCGACGTAACCGCGGTCCTCGAGTTCGTCGACATAGCCGACCACGCGGCTTGGCAGCAGGCCAAGCCGCGTGCTCAAGGCCTGCTGGCTCCGTCCGGGCTCGGCCGCGATGGCCCAGAGGATCCCGGAGTGCGGCGGCGTCAGGTCGAGTTCTTCCATCTGCTCGGCGAACATCCCCGCGGCGTGGTGGCCGATCTGGGCCAACAGGAACGCCACACTATCGGGGGGACCTGTGTTGTTCGGGGTTGCGGGCACGAGGCAAATCGTATCACTAGCGAACCGTTTATCAGTGAAATCATTCGCCACACTTGTCATGGCACAGCAGAAGGCATATCGTTCACGCCATGAACGATTCAAATGGTGATCGAAATGACGGTCGGCCCGTTCAGGGTGGTCCACCTCTTGCGCTGCTTGCCGCGATCTCTCTGGTGTTGCTGCTGGGTGGTCTGGTGATCGGAGTCGCACTCGGCGGCGTGATGCCACTGCCGTACGGCTCGGCGACCGCGATTCAGGATTACGTCGCCGGCCACCACGGTGCGGCACAGGCCATCGCGGTCGGCACATTCGCGTCGTCGATTCCACTGGCCATCTATGCCGCGACGGCCAGCGCGCGCCTGCGTCAGCTCGGGATCACCGCGCCAGGCGCGACGATCGCCCTTGCCGGGGGCCTGCTCGCGTCCGCCGCGCTGAGCCTGTCCGGACTGCTGGCGTGGACGCTGTCCCGGCCCGAGGTGACTTCCGGCGTGACGCTGGTTCGTGCGCTCTACTTCCTGACGTATCTGACCGGCGGGCCCTGGCACATCGTCACGCTTGGCTTGCTGATCGCCGGCATCTCGGTACCCGGCCTCATTCTTGGCCTGCTGCCAAGGCTGGTGGCATGGACGGGTCTGGCGATCGCCTTGGTCGCGGAGGTGACGACGCTGGCGCTGATCTGGCCGGGACTGTCGCCGCTGTTGCCGCTCGCCCGCTTCACTGGGTTGATCTGGCTCATTGTCGCGGGGGCCATGCTGCCGCTGCGCCGGCGCAACAAGCAGGACGTGCGCGCGGCGGGGGTGTGAGATGAAACTCAGTGTCAGCGTGACGAATTACTCGTGGCCCGAACGGATTCACGAGCGGCTGGCCTCACTGGCCGGTGTGCTCGACGACTCCGCGGTCGACACCCTGTGGGTGGCCGATCATCTGATCCAGGCCGACCCCGCCGGCCGGCTCGACGAACCGATGCTCGAGGCGTACACCGCGCTCGGCTATCTGGCGGCGGCCACGTCGCGCCTTCGGCTCGGCACGATGGTCACCGCGGCGACATTCCGGGCACCTGCACTGCTCATCAAGGCCGTGACGACGCTGGACGTGCTCTCGGGCGGCCGCGCGTGGCTCGGCATCGGCGCCGGCTACAACGCCGACGAGGCCCGCGCGATGGGCCTGTTCATGCCCCAAACCGCAGAGCGCTTCGCCCGGATGACCGATGTGCTGCAGTTGGCCCGCCAGATGTGGCGCGGCGATGAAACGCCATTCCGCGGGGTGTACGTGCAACTCGAGCGTCCAATCGGCAGCCCGCTGCCCATCGGCTCGCCACGGCCCCCGGTCCTCATTGGGGGCACCGGCGAGCGAAGGACGCTGCGGTTGGTCGCCGAGTACGGCGACGCATGCAACCTATTCGACGTGCCTGACGGTGGCCGAGCAATACGGCGCCAACTCGACGTGCTGGCCCGCCATTGCGCCGACGTCGGACGTCCCCCCGATGACATCGAACGCACGGTGACCACGGCGCTGGAACCGGGTGAATCCTCGTGGCAGCTCGTCGATCGGTGCGGCGCGCTGGGGGACCTGGGCGTGCAACACGTCGTGGTGATCGCTCGCGGACGGCCGCTTAACGACGAGGACCTCGAGTGTGTTGCGGGCGCTGCCGATCAGCTGGCCGACTTGGCGCACACGCCCGGGTGAACCTCGACGCGGTGCAAGTCGTCGCCCAGCTCGATCTGCCGGTCGAATACCGCCGCGGCGCGTGCGCGCCAGTCGTCTTCCTGACCCGGCACCATCCCCGGCACGTAATGGGTCAGGATCAGGATGCCCACACCCGCCCGCGCGGCCGTCGCCGCGGCCTCCTCGACCGACGAGTGATAGTCGCAGATGTCCCGAATGCGTTGCATGGGCATCGGCGCGATTAGGTCCCTGCGAATCACGGTGTGCACCAGCGCTCCAGCCCCGGCCGCCAAGGTGTCGAGGCTTGCGCACGGCACGGTGTCGCCGGCCAGTACGACCGACGCGCCGCCGTGCTCGATCCGGAAGCCGATGGTCGGAGCGACCGGCCGGTGGTCGGTCGGCGCCACCCGGAGCTGCACGCCGTCGCGGTCCCACACCGTGCCGTCGGTGTACTCGTGCACCTGCACCGGGGGCGGCGAGGTGAGGTCGGCGTGATGCGCGATGCGGTAGCCGATGTCGAAACCGAACGCCTTGAGCGTGGCGTCGACGACCTCCGCGGTACCAGGCGGCCCGATAATCGGTAACGGGGGAGGGTCGGGGGTGAACGTGCTCACCCACCGGGTGATGATCACGTCGCCCAGGTCGGCGATGTGATCGCTGTGCAGGTGCGTCAACAGGAGCGCGGTCAGGCCGTTCGCACCGACGCCGACTGCCGTCATCCGTTGCTGTACACCCCGGCCGCAGTCGACCAAAAACGTTGCGCCGCCTGCTCGTACGAGGGTCGACGGCCCCGCGCGGCGGGCGTCGGGGATGGGACTACCAGTGCCGAGCAGCGTGACCTCGATCATGGGGCCAGGTATACCTGCCGGACCGAGTTAATGTGCGGCTATTCGCGTCCGGCCGACACCCAAGTCAAGTCCGCGGACCGTTGGCCGGAAACGGCGGCGCCCGCGGTGTCCAGGGCCTCGAGTTGTTCGGGTGTCAGTGCCACCGACAACGAGCCCAGGTTCTCCTCCACCCGCGCAGCGCGCCTCGTTCCGGGGATCGGGGCCGAGGCGACGCCGAGCGCGCCGGCGCGGTAGCGCAGCCACGCCAGCGCCACCTGCGCGGGCGTCGCGCCCACCTGGTCGGCGACCGCCTTGATCGCGTCGACGACCGCGAGGTTGGCGTCCAACGCGCCCTCACGGAACCGCGGCATGTTGCGGCGGAAATCCGTCTCCGACGAAAGGTCAGCAGCCGACCGCACCGTGCCGGTCAGAAAGCCCCGCCCGAGCGGTGAATACGGGACGAAGCCGACACCGAGCTCCGCGGCCGCGGGCACCACGTTGCGTTCGACGTCGCGGCTCCAGATCGACCATTCGCTTTGCACCGCGGCGATCGGATGCACCGCGACGGCGGCCCGCAGTTCCCCGGCCGTCACCTCCGACAGCCCGAGGTGCCGGACCTTGCCCGCGGCGACCAGTTCGGCCATCGCCCCGACGGTTTCCTCGATCGGCACGTTCACATCGCGGCGGTGCATGTAGTACAGGTCGACGACGTCCGTCTGCAGCCGCTGCAGGCTTTCGTCGATGCACTCGCGCACGTAGGCCGCGTCGCCACGTGCGTTCAGGCGGCCCGCCGCACGGTCGGCCGGGTTGCCGGTAATACCGAATTTCGTTGCGAGAGTGACCTCTTCGCGGCGGTCGGCGAGCAGCTGAGCAATCAACCGCTCGTTGCTGCCGCCGCCATAGACGTTGGCGGTGTCGATGAACGTGACGCCACGGTCCACGCAGCGGTGCAAGGTGGCCTGCGACTCGGCATCGTCCACCTCGCCGTACACCGGCGTCAGCGCCATCGCGCCGAAACCGAGCGCACTGACGGACAGGTCGTCGCCCAGCTGGACCGAGGGCACCGGAGTTGGGGAAGTCATGGTTTCTGCAGCCGTTGCTGGCGTGGAGCTATTCCCTTCCGGACGGAACTTGTGCAGCGGCTGCGCACGGCGGCGGTAAAGGCGCCGGTCACGGGCGGGAACGGGTCCAACGCGCGACGGCCGTCGCCTGCGGCCGTTGACGTGACCCGGTTGCAACATCGGAATCCCTTTCGCGCCGGGCGCTTCGCCCCTAACCTGTGAGTTAGATCACGAGGAGGCGTCCATGCGGATCGCGGATGTATTGCGGAACAAGGGTGCGGCGGTGGCGACCATCACCCCCGAGACGTCGGTCGCGGGCCTGCTGACCGAGCTCACCGTGCATAACATCGGCGCGATGGTGGTGGTCTCGCAGGACGGGCTGGTCGGCATCGTGTCGGAGCGCGACGTGGTGCGCAAGCTGCACGAGATGGGCGCCGAGATTCTGCGGCGGCCCGTCTCGGAGATCATGACCACGCTGGTGGCGACGTGTTCGCCCGACGATTCGGTCGACAGCCTCAGCGCGTTGATGACCACGAACCGGGTGCGCCATGTTCCTGTGATGGAGGGCGGCAGACTAGCCGGGATCGTAAGCATCGGCGACGTGGTGAAGACCCGGATGGAGGAACTGCAGGCCGAGCAGGAGCGCCTGCAGGCATACATCACGCAGGGCTGACAGCGTGCCGACCAGCATCGCGGTGCGCGACGCGCAGAAATCCGACGTGCGCGCACTTTCTGCCACGCTCGGGCGCGCGTTCTATGAAGACCCGATCATGAAGTGGATGCTGCCCGACGATCGGACACGGGCGAAGGGCCTGCCACGCATGTTCGCGACCTTGACGCGGCGTCAGTACCTGGCCGGCGGCGGGGTGGAGGTCGCGACCAACGGTTCGGATATCGGAGCCGCCACGGTGTGGGGTCCGCCACCGGGGGAGCCGAAGCAGTCGCGTCTCGAGGAACTGTTGTTGGTGCCGGCTTTCCTCTGGGCGTTCCGGGGGCGGGCCCGGGCCGCGCAGGAAGTCGCCGAACTGATGAAGAAGGTGCATCCCGAGGAGCCGCATTGGTACCTGTTGGCGATCGGCAGCGACCCGACCGTTCGCGGTGCGGGGTTCGGGCAGGCGCTGATGCGCTCGCGGCTGGACCGCTGCGATGCCGAGCATGCGCCGGCCTACCTGGAATCGACCAAACAGGAGACGGTGCCGTACTACATGCGGTTCGGCTTCGAGGTCACCGGCGAGATCAAGCTCCCCGACGGCGGCCCCAGCATGTTCCCCATGTGGCGGCCCGCGCGTTAGCTCCAGGAGTACTCGGCGCGCAGCCGGGCGGCGACGACCTCGAAGACTTCGCGGTCCAGGATCGCACCTTCACGCCGGATGCCCTCTTCGGGAACGTCCAGCACCCGGTCTAGCCGCACCCAGCTGGCCCGGCCTTCGTAATCCCAGCTGCCGCTGCCGATGCCGACCCAATCGCGGTCCTCGCGGTGGTGTTCCTGGCTGGACAGCATCAGGCCGAGCAGTGTGCGCCGGTCGCGGCCCACGACCAAAACGGGCCGGTCCTTACCGCGGGTCGGGTCGTCCTGGTAAACCACCCACGTCCACACGATCTCGCCCGGGTCTGCGCGGCCGTCGAGATCCGGCGCGTAGACCAGCTTGCGGGCCCGCTGCGCGGTCGGAGCGCTGTTCTGCGTGATCGGGCGGCCGGCGGTGATTGCCGTGGCATCGTCGTAGGAAGTGCCCGCGATCGCGTCGAGGCCGAGTTTGAGGCCCTGCTGGATGCCCAGGCCGACATAGTGCGGCAACCCGTCGGATTTCTGCAGGCCGCGGATGAATTTCGGGGCCTCGTTGAACACCAGGTTTTCGGTGCCCTGGAGAATCCGCTGAAACGTCTTCCACTGCGACGACGCCATGCCCCCGAGCATAGGGGACCGCGGGTCATCGCGATTGTGTCCGAAGGCGCCTGCCTCGATACCCTGGTAGACGCACCCATCCCGCACCAGGAGATTCCCATCAGCAGTTTCGCCGACCAGACCTTCACCGCGCCGGCGCAGATTCGGAATTTCTGCATCATCGCCCACATCGATCACGGCAAGTCGACGCTGGCGGACCGGATGCTGCAACTCACCGGTGTCGTGGACGAGCGCTCGATGCGCGCGCAGTATCTCGACCGGATGGACATCGAACGCGAGCGCGGCATCACGATCAAGGCCCAAAACGTCCGGCTGCCATGGCATGTGGGCGATGAAGACTATGTGCTGCACCTGATCGACACCCCGGGGCACGTCGACTTTACCTATGAGGTCTCGCGCGCCCTCGAGGCGTGCGAGGGTGCGGTGCTTCTGGTCGACGCGGCACAGGGCATCGAGGCCCAGACGCTGGCCAACCTGTACTTGGCGCTCGACCGCGACCTGGCGATCATCCCCGTGCTGAACAAGATCGACCTGCCGGCGGCCGACCCCGACCGGTATGCCGCCGAGATCGCGCACATCATCGGCTGTGAACCCGGCGATGTGCTGCGGGTCTCCGGCAAGACCGGCCAAGGGGTGCCCGAGCTTCTCAACGAAGTGGTGCGGCGGGTTCCGCCGCCGACCGGCGACGCCGACGCCCCGACCCGGGCGATGATCTTCGACTCGGTCTACGACATCTACCGCGGTGTGATCACCTACGTCCGCGTGGTGGACGGCAAGATCACGCCGCGCGAGCGGATCGCCATGATGTCCACCGGCGCCACGCATGAGCTGCTGGAAGTCGGCATCGTCTCACCCGAGCCCAAGCCGTCGGCGGGCCTGGGTGTTGGGGAGGTCGGCTACCTGATCACCGGTGTCAAGGACGTCCGCCAGTCGAAGGTCGGCGACACCGTGACGGCCGCGCGGCACGGCGCCACGGAGGCGCTGACGGGCTATCGCGAGCCCAAGCCGATGGTGTACTCAGGGCTGTATCCCGTCGACGGCTCCGACTATCCCAACCTGCGCGACGCGCTGGACAGGCTGCGACTCAACGACGCCGCGCTGACGTATGAGCCGGAGACGTCGGTGGCGCTCGGGTTCGGTTTCCGGTGCGGCTTTTTGGGTCTGCTGCACATGGAGATCACCCGCGAGCGGCTGGAGCGCGAGTTCGATCTGGACCTCATCTCGACATCTCCGAACGTCGTCTATCGAGTGGTGACAGAGGAAACGGCGCCCGGGGATCCGGGAATCCTCGTCACCAACCCCTCCGACTGGCCAGAGGGCAAGATCCGCACCGTGTTTGAGCCGGTGGTCAAGACCACGATCATCGCCCCGAGCGAGTTCATCGGCACGATCATGGAGCTGTGCCAGGACCGCCGTGGCGAGCTCGGCGGGATGGATTACCTGTCCCCGGAGCGGGTGGAGTTGCGCTACACCATGCCGTTGGGCGAGATCATCTTCGACTTCTTCGACTCGTTGAAGTCGCGCACGCGTGGCTACGCCAGCCTCGACTACGAGGAGGCGGGTGAGCAGGAGGCCGATCTCGTCAAGGTTGACATCCTGCTTCAGGGTGAGACCGTCGATGCGTTCAGCGCGATCGTGCACAAGGATTCGGCGTTCGCCTACGGCAACAAGATGACGACCAAGCTCAAGGAGCTCATCCCGCGCCAGCAGTTTGAAGTGCCGGTGCAGGCGGCCATCGGCTCGAAGATCATTGCCCGGGAGAACATCCGGGCGATCCGCAAGGACGTGCTGTCCAAGTGCTATGGCGGTGACATCACCCGCAAGCGAAAGCTGCTGGAAAAGCAGAAGGAAGGCAAGAAGCGGATGAAGACCATCGGGCGGGTCGACGTGCCGCAGGAGGCCTTCGTCGCGGCGCTGTCGACCGACAGTTCGACCGACAAACCCAAGAAGTAGCGCTTTGGATCCGCTGTGAGCGTTGGTGAAACGCCAGCGCGATCCGCGGCGAAATGCTATCGAGGGAGCCAGGACGACAAACCCGACGGGTGGAGAGCATGAAACGACCACGGCGTGCGCTTGCCATCGCAGGCGCCTGCGTTGTAGTCGCCGCATGCTCGACGCCGGTCGATGGCGCCCCCGTCGTCCACATCGTCGAGGCCGCCAAGCCTTCGGCGACACGACCGTTGGACCAGGTGCTGCCCACCGCCGATGAACTCGCCACCGCGCTCGGCCTCGGCGCGGGCTTCATGGGCCAACTCGTCCAGGGGGGCCCGGACCTGTTGCTACAGGGCGTGGGTGAGTCGGATGCGACGCCCGTCGAGTGCGTGAGCGCCACCTCGGAGCTGCAAAAGGTCGCGTATCAGGCCAGCCCGGTAAACGCCGTCGCGAGCCGATCGTGGGCGGGCGGCGACCTCAACGGCCCACCGGTCACCGGTTTCTTCGGTGCCGTCAGGCTCGCGAGTGCCGAAGATGCGCAGGCGTTTTTCGCTGCAACCGCGCAGAAGTGGCGGCGATGCAACGGCCAGACCCTGGCCCTGCACCAGCCCGGACACGGCGCGGAGGGCTTGAGCAGAATCACCGACGTCGTGGTCGATCCCAGGATCGTGTCGGCGGTCGTGATCCAGGAAGCGAGTGGTTCCGGATCGGCGCCAATGCAACGTGCGCTTGGGGTGGTATCGGATTGCGTTGTGGACGTTGAGATTACCGACAACGGCGGCACGGGTGGTGCACATGGTGCGATCGCAGCCGCAAACCTGATGCTCAACAAGGTTGGCGGCGGTTCCTAATTGACGGTGTGACGTGAAATTTGCCGCGGCCCCCCGAATTTGGCGGCGGTCAGTCACAATAGCGCGGTGAGCAATATCGGCAGGGCGACCCGGGTGTGCGCCGTCTGCGTTGTTTTCGCGGCATCTGCCCTGCTCTGTGGGTGCGTTGGCACCATCTCCGGCACCGCGGTGCGAGCGCAGACCGCCGGACCGGCGAATGTTCGTGCGCTGAGCGAATCGAAGCTCGGCGACGTGCTGCTGTCCATCGGCGATATCAACGGGATCATGCGCTCGACGCAGATGAAGGTCACCAGCCAGCTGCAGCAGATGACCGATCACTCCAACGACGTGTCGGATCCCGATTGCCTCGGCGCGATCTACGGCGCTGAGGATCCGGTGTACTCCGGCAGCGGGTGGACGGCGATGCGCGACCAGGTAGCCCGTGAACCCGGTCAGAACAACGATCACTGGGTTGAACAGAGCGCGGTGCTCTACCCGTTGCCGGAGACGGCGCAGAAGTTCTTCGACAAGTCGTCGTCGACGTGGCAAAAGTGCTCGGGCGATTCGGTCTCGGTCGACGACGGCAGCGCAACGTATCAGTGGAAGATCGACAACGCCACCGTTGACGACACCGTGGTCACCCAGATGACGGCGCAGCAAAACACCGGGGGATGGGCGTGTCAGCACGCCTTGTCGGTGGTCTCGAACCTGACCGTCGAGGCCTGGGCGTGCGGCTACAACGTCAAGGACGAGGCGGCCACCATCGCCAACGAGATGATCGCTAAAGCGGCCAAAAATTAAGCGCCTGAGGGCTTTTCGCCGCGGACTACATCGGGGCGTTCGCGGGTACGAACACGCCGGAGCTGTCGGCTTCGTCCTCGGCGCGGATCACGTGCACCACCGCGTTGATCAGCGCCAGGTGGGTGAACGCCTGCGGGAAGTTGCCCAGATGCCGGCCGGTGCGCGGCTCGATCTCCTCGGCGTACAGATGCAGCGGGCTGGCGAACGACAGCAGTCGCTCGCACAGGTGCTTGGCCCTGTGGATCTCACCGATCTCGACCAGCGCCGACACCAGCCAGAACGAGCAGATCGTGAACGTGCCCTCCTCGCCGGACAGGCCGTCGTCGGTCTCCTCGACGCGGTACCGCAGCACCAGCCCGTCCTCGGTGAGCTCGTCGGCGATGGCCAGCACGGTGGCCCGCACGCGCGGGTCGTCGGCGGGCAGGAACCGGGTCAGCACGGCAAGCAGCAGCGAGGCGTCCAGCGCGTCGTGGTCGTAGCGCTGGGTAAGTCGGCCGCGGGAGTCCACGCCCCTGGCCAGGATGTCGGCCTTGATCTCCTCCGCGATCGCACGCCACTGCTGGGCGTAGCTCTTCTCGCCCTGCAGTTCGGCCAGTTTGGAGCCGCGATCGAGGGCAACCCAGCACATGATCTTCGACGACGTGAAGTGCTGGGGCTCGCCGCGCACCTCCCAGATGCCGCGGTCGGGCTCCTTCCAGTGTTTGATCGCCTCTTCCACCTGTTGTTTGAGCACCGGCCACAGCGTGTCCGATATCTGCTCGCGCGATTTGGCGTGCAGGTAAACCGAATCCAGCATCGTGCCCCAGATGTCGTGCTGCACCTGGTTGTACGCGCCGTTGCCGACGCGCACCGGCCGGGCGCCGTCGTAACCGGACAGGTGGTGCAGCTCCTCCTCGACGAGGCTGCGCTCGCCACCCACGGCGTACATCACCTGCAAGGGATGGCGTTCGCCGTTGTTGGCCCCGGACACGTCGGCGATGAACGCGAAGAAATCGTCGGCCTCGCGGTCAAGGCCCAGCGTGTAGAGCCCCCACAACGCGAACGTCGAGTCGCGCACCCACGCGTAGCGGTAGTCCCAATTTCGTTCGCCCTGTGGGGTCTCCGGCAATGACGTGGTGGACGCCGCCAACAGGGCACCGGTCGGCGAGTACGTCAGGCCTTTCAGCGTCAACGCGCTGCGCTGTAGGTACGACCGCCACGGGTGATCCGGGAAGTCACCGATGTTGATCCATTGCCGCCAGCACTCGCTGGTCTGCCACATCTTGTCGGCGGCCTCGTCGTAGGTCTGCGGCACCGGATGCTTGGACCAACTCAGCGCCACGAAGACGTTGTCGCCCTCCTTCATTCGGGTCCGTGCCCGGGCCTCGTGGCCTTCCAGTCCCAGCCGCAAATTGGTGGTCAGACGCAGCGTCGGATGGGCATCGGGGTCGCGGCTGGCCCGGGCGATGGCCTCGCCGTAGGCGGAGGCCGAGTACTCCCACGCAGCGGGGGTGCGGTGGTAGTCGAAGGCCGGCTCGCAGTTCATCAGCAACTCGACGGTGCCGCTTACGCAGCGCACGGTGCGCAGCAGGATGTGCTCGGCGTCCCAGTCCATCGGGGTTCGCCGATGCGTGCGAGACCGCGTTTCGATGTCGTGCCAGGGGCCCATCACCAGCGCGTCGCGGACGATAACCCAGCCGGTGTGGGTCTGCCATGTGGTTTCCAGGATCAGGCTGCCCGGGAGGTAACGGCGTGCGGCAGGCACGGTCACCCCATAGGGGCCCAGCCGGAAATGGCCGGCGCCACGGTCGAGGATGGCGCCGAAGACGCTGGCCGAGTCGGGTCGGGGCACACACAGCCACTCCACCGTGCCGGCAGACGAGATCAGGCAGGTGTTTTCGCAGTCCGACAGGAACGCATAGTCGGCGATTGGGGGAAAGGGGTTCCGCAACGACCCGCTCCCGGTATACGGCACCGGCGCCGTCACGGTGAACGGGGCTTCCGGCTGGACAGCGGCCGTGCTGGCCTCCGCCCCGTCGGAAGGCTCGGTTTCTTGTTGCAGGACCATTCGGACATCATCGACTCCGGACTGGCCCGGCGTCCACTCACCCTGGCCGCGTGTCCGGCGGTTGCCGATCAACGCCGGGCAAACCTTGGTACGTGCTCGGGGAGCGGTCCGATGGCCACGGCATACCCGAGCACGGTACGCAACACCGACCACCGGGCGGCAATACGCGCCGGAAGCGGTGCGTCGGCTGACCCTCCCGCCGATACGGCGTCGGCGATGACCTTCGCATGGATGGCCCGTTGCGCGCCCTGGATCAGCGCGGCAGGTATCCATCGCCGGACCTGTACCCGCGCCAACTCCCTGGTCGAGACCGTGCCCGTGCGCAACGGGCCTGCCAGTATCCGGGCGGCCGCCACGGCGTCGGCGACCGCGAGGTTGATGCCGACACCACCCACCGGTGACATCGCATGGGCGGCGTCGCCGATGAGCAACAGCCCGTCGGAGTACCAGCGGCGCAACCGGTTGAGCTGCACGTCGAGCAGCTTGACCTCATCCCACGACGTCAACGCCGCGACGTGGTCCGCCAACCAGGGCACCAGCGACACCACACCGCGGTGCAACGCCTCGATGCCCTGCGCGCGCAGCTCGGCGTCGTGCCCCTTGGGGATGATGTAGGCGCACTGGTAGTAGTCGCCGCGATCGATGACGATCATGGCGTGCCCGGCGCCCAGCACACCGGCGAGGCCGTGCGGGTCGTCGGGGTTGCGCGGCAGCCGGAACCACCACACGTCCATCGGCGCGCCGAAGCTCTTCGGCACCAGGCCCATTGCGCCACGCAGGGTAGAGGCTCGGCCGTCGCAGGCCACCGTCAATGCCGCGTGCATCTCGCGTTCGCGACCCGACGAGTCGCGGTACCTGACGCCGATCACCTTGTCGCCGTGACGAATCGGCGCGAGCACCTCCGTGCAGCGCATCAATCGAAATGTCGGTTCCTTCTCGGCGGCCGCCGCCAGCAACTCGAGGAAATCCCACTGCGGAACCAGCGCAATATGCTTGTGCGGCCCGGGAATTCGGTGCAGATCGAAACCCACCTCAGTGCCCTGGATCTGCATCTTGACGGTGTCGATTTCGCGGTGCGGCAGCCGTTGAAATTCGTCGGCCAGGCCAAGCTCGTCGAGGAGCCGCAAGGTGCTGGCGTGCACGGTATCGCCCCGAAAGTCGCGCAGGAAGTCGGCGTGTTTTTCCATTACCGTGACGTCGACACCGGCGCGGGCGAGCAGCAGGCCCAGCATGACCCCCGCGGGGCCGCCGCCGGCGACGATGCACGTGGTTTCGTCCGACTCGGCCGGCACCTGGCCATCTTCGCATCGAATAGGCTGGCCGGGTGAGCGGGCTTCTCAATTGGTGGGACGGCGTCGAGCTGTGGCTATCGGGCCTGCCCTTCCTCGCCCAGACCGCGGTGGTGATGCCGGTGGTACTGGCCCTGGCATACGGGATCGCCGTGCTCCTCGACGGCGCGCTGGGTAACGGGATCCGGCGGCTGCGTCGGGTGCGGCACCAAGACGAGGACCAGGAATGAGCGGGATGCCGCGATCGAGGGTCACACTGGTGCTCGTCATCCTCGTGGTCCTGGTGATCGTCACCTGGCTGCTGACTCGTTAAGCCGGCTAAGGCCAAACGGAGCGGAGCTCACAGACTCTGTTAGTCTTCGCGCCATGCAGACAGCGTCCGGCAACAAGAGCGGCCATGTCGTGGCCCTCATCGCCGTGGGAATCAGTGCTGTCGCTGATGTCTGTTGTTGTCGCTGACTCCACGCCCGTCCGCGGTCTGGTGTCGGTAGCGGCTGCTTCCAATGCCGGTGTACTGATCCGCACCTTGCCGTCGTGACGGGACTCCGCCAGTCCCCTGCAAGGAAAGGTCAACAATGCTCAACATCCATGCGTCCTGGCGTTACGGCGCCGCCCTGGCAGCCACCGCGACCCTGCTGGCGGCGTGCGGCGGGGGAGCCAGCGATGTCGCCGGGGGCAGTCAGCAGCCGCCCGGCCAAACCACGCTGACACTGGTCGCCTACTCGGTCCCCGAACCGGGCTGGAGCAAGATCATCCCCGCCTTCGCCGCTACCCCGGAGGGCAAGGGCGTGGCCGTGACCACGTCGTACGGCGCTTCGGGTGATCAGTCGCGCGCGGTCGTCGATGGCAAGCCGGCCGACGTCGTCAACTTCTCGGTCGAACCCGACGTCACCCGCCTGGTCAAGGCCAACAAGGTCGGCAAGGACTGGAACGCCGACGCCACCAAGGGCATCCCGTTCACCTCGGTCGTTTCTCTCGTCGTCCGCAAGGGCAACCCGAAGAACATCAAGGACTGGGATGACCTGCTGCAGCCCGGGCTCGAGGTCGTCACGCCGAGTCCGCTGAGCTCGGGCTCGGCTAAGTGGAACCTGTTGGCCCCCTACGCCGCGAAGAGCAACGGCGGCAAGGATCAGCAGGCCGGTTTGGACTTCATCAACACGCTGGTCACCCAGCATGTCAAGACCCGACCCGGCTCAGGGCGGGAGGCCACCGACGTGTTCCTGCAGGGCACCGGTGACGTGCTGATCAGCTACGAGAACGAGGCGATCAACGTCGAGCGGCAGGGCAAGCCCGTCGAGCACATCAACCCGCCGCAGACGTTCAAGATCGAGAACCCGGTCGCGGTCGTCACCTCCACCACCCACCTGGATCAGGCCACCGCGCTGAAGAACTTCCTGTACACGAAGGAGGGCCAGAAGATCTGGGCGCAGGCCGGATTCCGTCCCGTCGACCCGTCCGTCGCGGCGGACTTCTCGACCGATTTCCCGACGCCGCAACGGCTGTGGACCATCGCTGACCTCGGTGGATGGAGCGCGGTTGATCCGGCGTTGTTCGACAAGGACAACGGAAGCATCACCAAGATCTACAAGCAGGCCACCGGATGACAGCTGCTCTCGAACCCGGGGCGGTCCGGCCTCGGGGTTTCTTCAAGAGCCGTTACGGCAGTACCGCGCTGCGGGTCGGTGTCGCGACGACGTGGCTGTCCATCATTGTGCTGCTTCCCCTGGCGGCGATCGTCTGGCAGTCCGCCGGCGGCGGGAGGCACGCGTTCTGGGCGGCGGTCACATCGAACGCCGCGCTGGCGTCGTTCCGCGTGACGCTGACCATTTCGTTCTCGGTGGCGGTGATCAACCTGTTCTTTGGGCTGCTGGTCGCATGGGTGCTCACGCGCGACGAATTTCCGGGCAAGCGGCTCGTAGACGCGATCATCGACCTGCCGTTCGCGTTGCCCACCATCGTGGCGAGCCTGGTGATGCTGGCCCTCTACGGGCCCAGCAGCCCCGTCGGAATCCACATTCAGCACACGAAGTGGGGCGTCGGCGTCGCACTGCTGTTCGTCACGTTGCCGTTCGTAGTGCGCTCGGTTCAGCCGGTGTTGCTCGAGTTGGACCGGGAGGTTGAGGACGCCGCGGCGTCGCTCGGCGCCAACAATCGCACGATCTTCACCCTGGTCATCCTTCCGGCGCTGCTGCCCTCGTTGCTTTCCGGTGCGGGGCTGGCGTTTTCACGTGCGATCGGCGAGTACGGGTCGGTGGTGCTGATCGGTGGCGCTGTGCCCGGTGAGACGGAAGTGTCGTCACAGTGGATCCGGACCTTGATCGAAAACGACGACCGCACCGGTGCAGCGGCTATCTCCATTGTGCTGCTGGTGATTTCGTTCATCGTGCTGTTCGTCCTGCGCAGCATCGGGTCACGCGCCGCCAAGCGTGAGGAGCTGGCGCCGTGAACCCTTCGCCGGCAGTGCGCTATCTCGCGCGTTACGTCGCGCTCGGCTATCTGTTCGTGCTGCTGGTCGTGCCGGTTGGGTTGATCTTGTGGCGGACGTTCTCGCCAGGCGTCGGAGCATTCTTCGAGTCGATCACCACCCCTGCCGCGATATCGGCGCTGCAGCTGTCGCTGCTCGTGGTCGCGATCGTGGTGCCGCTCAACGTGCTCTTCGGCGTGCCCACCGCTCTGGTCTTGGCGCGCAACAGGTTCCGCGGTAAGAGCCTGCTTCAGGCGGTGATCGACCTACCGTTCGCGGTGTCACCCGTTGTCGTCGGTGTGGCGTTGATCCTGCTCTGGGGGACAGCCGGGGTGTTCGGTTTCGTCGAGAACGACCTGGGCTTCAAGATCATCTTCGGATTTCCCGGGATCGTACTGGCCAGCGTCTTCGTCACGGTGCCGTTCGTGATCCGCGAAGTCGAACCGGTGCTTCACGAGCTGGGCACGGATCAGGAGGAGGCCGCCGCCACGCTGGGCTCCAGCTGGTGGCAGACGTTCTGGCGGGTCACGTTGCCGTCGATCAAGTGGGGCTTGATGTACGGGATCGTGCTGACCGTCGCGCGCACGCTCGGCGAGTTCGGCGCGGTGATCATCGTGTCGTCGAATCTGCCCGGAACGTCGCAGACGCTGACCCTGCTGGTGGCGGACCGGTACAACCGCGGCGCCGAATACGGCGCCTACGCCGTCTCAACGCTGTTGATGGCCGTCGCGGTGATCGTCCTGATCGTTCAGGTGATCCTCGACGCCCGGCGCGCGAAAACGGACAATTAGGCCACGAGGAGACGATTGCTGTGACGAATGCGATCACCGTGCGGGGCGCTAACAAGCACTATGGCGATTTCGCGGCGCTGAACAACGTGGACTTCGACGTCCCGTCGGGCTCGCTGACCGCGCTGCTGGGCCCCAGTGGGTCGGGCAAGTCGACGCTGCTGCGCACCATCGCCGGCCTTGACCAGCCCGACACCGGCGCGATCACCATCAACGGGCGCGACGTCACCCAGATCCCGCCTCAGCGGCGCGGCATCGGCTTCGTCTTCCAGCACTACGCGGCGTTCAAGCACCTGACGGTGCGCGACAACGTCGGCTTCGGGCTGCGGATCCGCAGGCGGCCGAAGTCAGAGATCAAGGAGAAGGTCGACAACCTCCTCGAGGTGGTGGGCCTGAGCGGATTCCAGAACCGTTATCCCAATCAGCTCTCCGGTGGGCAGCGACAGCGCATGGCGCTGGCGCGCGCCCTCGCCGTCGACCCTGAGGTGTTGCTGCTCGACGAGCCGTTCGGCGCACTGGACGCCAGGGTGCGTCAGGATCTTCGGGCGTGGCTGCGCAGGCTTCACGACGAGGTGCACGTCACCACCGTGCTGGTCACCCACGACCAGTCCGAGGCGCTCGACGTCGCCGATCGGATCGCGGTGCTGAACAAGGGCCGCATCGAGCAAGTCGGTTCTCCGACAGAGGTTTACGACACTCCGGCAAGCGAATTCGTGATGTCCTTCCTCGGCGCGGTGTCCTCGCTCAACGGCACTTTGGTGCGCCCGCACGACATCCGCGTCGGCCGCACTCCGGAGATGGCCATCGCCGCCAGCGACGGCTCCATCCAGCAGTCCGGTGTGCTGCGCGCGACCGTCGATCGGATCGTCTTGCTGGGCTTCGAGGTTCGCGTCGAATTGACCGCCGCCGCAACGCATGCGCCGTTCACGGCGCAGATCACCCGGGGCGACGCCGAGGCGCTCGGACTCAAGGAGGGCGACACGGTGTACGTCCGCGCCACCCGCGTGCCACCGATCCCGGGCACGAAGGAGATTCCGAAGGGCGATACGGCAGACGACAACGAGGCGCTGACGAAGGCCTAGGCT
>DATARY010000119.1:0-19226 GCA_036263935.1 Mycobacterium sp. | reverse complement strand
CTGGCCGCCAAGCTCGGCGTCATCGTCCGCAACGAGTCGGCCGCAGTGGGCCTACCCGCGCCCCGGCTGGTGGTCGAGCCAGGCCGCGCCATCGCCGGCCCCGGCACCATCACCCTGTATACGGTGGGCACGGTCAAAGATGTGGACATCGCGTCGAACACGTATCGCCGGTATGTCAGCGTCGACGGCGGGATGAGCGACAACATCCGGACCTCGCTGTATGGCGCCGACTACGACGTGCGCCTGCTCTCTCGCGCCAGCGACGCTGCGCCTGCACTGTCGCGCGTCGTCGGAAAGCATTGTGAGAGTGGCGATGTCGTCGTCCGTGATGCCTGGGTTCCCGACGATGTGACGCCCGGGGATCTGCTGGGTGTCGCGGCGACCGGGGCCTACTGCTATTCCATGTCGAGCCGTTACAACCTGATCGGCCGCCCCGCGGTAGTGGCCGTGCGCGACGGGCGGCCCCGCCTGATCCTGCGCCGGGAGACGGTCGATGATCTGCTCAGTCTGGAAGTGAGGTGATAGATGAGTACCGACGAGAAGCCCATCGGCGTAGCGGTATTGGGACTCGGGAACGTTGGTAGCCAGGTGGTGCGCATCATCGAGGACAGCGCCGCCGACCTGACCGCGCGCATCGGCGCCCCGCTGGAGCTGTGCGGCATCGGCGTGCGCCGGGTGGCCGAGGATCGCGGCGTGCCCGTGGAGTTGCTGACCGACAACATCGAAGAGCTGGTGTCCCGCGACGCCGTCGACATCGTCGTCGAGTTGATGGGGCCTGTGGAACCCGCCCGCAAGGCCATCCTGTCGGCACTGGAGCACGGCAAGTCGGTGATCACCGCCAACAAGGCGTTGATGGCGGTGTCGACGGGGGAGTTGGCGCAGGCCGCCGAACACGCGCATGTCGACCTGTATTTCGAGGCGGCGGTGGCGGGTGCCATCCCGGTCGTTCGTCCCCTGACTCAGTCGTTGGCGGGTGACACCGTTGTGCGGGTGGCCGGCATCGTCAACGGAACGACCAATTACATCCTCTCGGAGATGGACGGCACCGGCGCCGATTACGCCGCCGCGCTGGCCGACGCGAGTGCCCTCGGATACGCCGAGGCCGATCCGACCGCCGACGTAGAGGGTTACGACGCCGCCGCCAAGGCCGCGATCCTCGCGTCCATCGCCTTTCACACGCGGGTGACTGCCGACGACGTCCACCGCGAGGGCATCACCAAGGTCACCGCTGAGGACTTCGCGTCCGCGCGGGCGCTGGGCTGCACGATCAAGCTGCTTGCCATCTGCGAACGCGTCACCAGTGATGATGGGCAGCAGCGTGTTTCAGCCCGGGTGTATCCCGCGTTGGTACCCCACTATCATCCACTGGCGGCGGTGAACGGCGCGTTCAACGCCGTGTTCGTCGAGGCCGAGGCTGCGGGTCAACTGATGTTCTACGGACAGGGTGCCGGAGGAGCGCCGACCGCGTCCGCAGTGATGGGAGACCTCGTTATGGCGGCGCGCAACCGCGTGCAGGGCGGACGAGGACCGCGGGAATCGAAATATGCCAAGCTCCCGATCTCGCCGATCGGATTCATCCCGACGCGGTACTACGTCAACATGAACGTCGCCGACCGCCCCGGCGTGCTGGCCGCTGTCGCAGCCGAATTCGGCAAGCGCGAGGTCAGCATCGCGCAGGTGCGCCAGGAGGGCATGGTAGACGAGGGTGGCCAGCGATGCGGCGCACGGATCGTCGTCGTCACGCACCAGGCCACCGACGCAGCGTTGTCGGAAACCGTTGAGGCGCTTTCCGACCTTGACGTCGTGCAGTCCATCAACAGCGTGATTCGCATGGAAGGAACCAGCGAATGAGCGCGGCAGGCACGGCGATTCACAAGCCATGGCCGGGCCTGATCGCCGCCTACCACGACCGGCTTCCGGTCGAGGACGACTGGACGCCGATCACCCTGCTCGAGGGTGGCACCCCGCTGATCGCCGCCAAGCGGCTGTCCGAACACACTGGCTGCACAGTGCATCTCAAGGTGGAGGGCCTCAACCCGACCGGTTCGTTCAAGGATCGCGGCATGACGATGGCCGTCACCGAAGCGGTGGCCCACGGCCAGCAGGCCGTCCTGTGCGCGTCAACGGGCAACACCTCGGCCTCGGCCGCGGCCTACGCGGCGCGCGCGGGCATCACCTGCGCAGTGCTGGTGCCGCAGGGCAAGATAGCGATGGGCAAGCTCGCGCAGGCCGTCATGCACGGAGCGAAGATCATCCAGATCGACGGCAACTTCGACGACTGCCTGGAACTCGCCCGCAAGCTCACCGCCGACTTTCCGACCATCTCTCTGGTCAACTCGGTGAACCCGTTTCGCATCGAGGGCCAGAAGACCGCCGCGTTCGAGATCGTCGACGTGCTCGGGACTGCGCCCGACGTGCACGCCCTGCCCGTCGGCAACGCGGGCAACATAACGGCCTATTGGAAGGGCTACACCGAGTACCACCGGGATGGCCTGTCGGACAGGCTGCCCCGCATGCTGGGAACCCAGGCGGCCGGCGCCGCGCCGCTGGTGCTCGGCGAACCCGTGATCGAGCCCGAGACCGTCGCGACCGCGATCCGGATCGGTTCGCCCGCGTCGTGGACCTCGGCCGTGGAGGCCCAACAGCAGTCCAACGGCAGGTTCCTGGCCGCCACCGACGAGGAGATCCT
The DNA here is from genome assembly GCA_036263935.1 of Mycobacterium sp. Taxonomy (GTDB): domain Bacteria; phylum Actinomycetota; class Actinomycetes; order Mycobacteriales; family Mycobacteriaceae; genus Mycobacterium. The sequence continues at coordinate 16,537 of DATARY010000119.1, read as the reverse complement.
CACGGCCTATCACTTGGTGGCACGGACCGAGGGCGTGTTCGTCGAGCCCGCTTCGGCGGCCAGCATCGCGGGCCTGCTCAAGTCGATCGAGGACGGCTGGGTGGCCAAGGGCTCGACCGTGGTATGCACGGTCACCGGAAACGGGCTCAAAGATCCCGACACGGCGCTGAAGGACATGCCGACGGTCACCCCGGTTCCCGTCGATCCCGTTGTCGTTGTGGCGAAGCTGGGGCTGGTCTAGCGACGTGACGCAGACTCTGCCAGCCGGGTTGACCGCCACCGCCGTCGTTGCGGCGTCCAGCGCCAATCTGGGCCCGGGCTTCGACAGCCTGGGGCTCGCGCTGAACCTCTATGACGAAATCGTGCTGGAGACAACCGATTCCGCCCTCCACGTCGAAGTGGAAGGGGAGGGCGCAGGGCAGGTTCCGCTGGACTCGTCGCACCTCGTGGTGCGGGCCATCGAGCACGGACTGCAGGCCGCCCGTGTGGCGGTGTCCGGGCTGAGCCTCCGCTGCCGTAACGACATTCCGCATTCGCGCGGCCTGGGCTCGTCGGCCGCCGCGGTGGTCGGTGGGCTCGCTGCCGTCAACGGCCTTGTGACACAAGTGGGCTCGACGCCGCTCACCGAGTCGGACCTGATCCAGCTGGCCAGCGAGTTCGAGGGTCATCCCGATAATGCGTCCGCCGCCGTCCTCGGCGGGGCGGTGGTGTCGTGGACCGAGCACGAGGGCGTGCTGCCACGCTATTCGGCGGCCCCGCTGCGACTGCACCCCGACATCCGTCTGTTTCCCGCGATCCCCGAGGCGCGCTCGTCGACGGCCGAGACCCGCGTGCTCCTTCCGGACCACGTCAGCCACACCGACGCCCGGTTCAACGTCAGCCGCGCGGCGTTATTGGTCTTGGCGCTGACCGAACGGCCCGACCTACTGATGGAGGCGACGGAGGACGTCCTGCATCAGCCGCAGCGGGCTGGTGCCCTGCCGGCGTCTGCGGAATATCTGCGAGTACTGCGGCGTTATGGTGTTGCGGCGGTGCTATCAGGGGCCGGTCCTGCAGTCATCGCGTTGAGTTCTGAGCCGGAACTGCCTGCAGAAGCCCTGGAGTACGGCACGGCCAACGGGTTCACCGTCAGCAAGATGGATGTTGGGCACGGCGTCCGATGGACGTCCGGCGTAGCCGTTCGGAGTTGACCATTTCGCAACACCAGTCTCACCCGAATCATGCTGTTTCTTGCTTCCAGCACAGAAGCGGGCTATTCTCGCTGTCGTCCAGCAATCGCAGCGTCTGTGCCTGCGCCGACACTAGGACGACCACCAATTCTTCTTGTGGATGACGGTTCGCCGTATACCGGCGAACCCCGGCGATCACCGTTGCAGAGGCAATGGTGGGACCTGTGCATTCAGCCGATCGGCTGAATGCCACGAACCCTCGCGTGAACAGACCTGCGAGGGAAGGAAAGGAAATCCGTGACTGAAACGGACCTCATCACGGCTGGTGGCAGCAACGAAAACGTCCAGCTGCCTGACCCCGTGAAATCAGACACTTCGTCTCCCGCGGAGGCCTCGACGCCTCCCGCGGAGGCCTCGGCGCCCGTCTCGGCGCCGCCCGCGGAGACGGCACCGACTGCTGACGTCGCCTCGGGCGATCGGTCCGCGTCGCTTTCGACATTGGTACTGCCCGAACTGCGCGCGCTCGCCAAGCAGGTAGGCGTCGAGGGTGCGTCGGGCATGCGCAAGAGTGAGCTCATCGCCGCGATCCGTGACCGCCGTGGCGAGTCCAATGGCCGCACCCGCGCAGACGCGAGCGACACCGCGACGCCAGCCGCCGCGGACACCGCCACCGGCGAAACCGTAGAGCAGCCGCCTCAACAGCGCCGCGAGCGCCGCGGCGCCGCTCGTGGCTCAGGCGCACCCGCTGGTTCGGGGCAGAACAAGCAGGACGCCGGCGAGGAAACCAAGTCCGACGCCGAGGGCGAGCGGGCCAAGACGGCCCAGCAGGACTCCAAGTCCGAAGGCGGCGATCAGCAAGGCAACCAGAACCGCGGCGATGACGACGGCGATGGCCGTCAGGGTCGCCGGGGCCGCCGGTTCCGCGACCGCAGGCGCCGCGAGCGTGGCGGCGGTGAAGGCGGTGGCCCCGATACCGAGCTGCGCGAGGACGACGTCGTTCAGCCCGTTGCGGGCATCCTCGACGTGCTCGACAACTACGCATTCGTCCGGACCTCCGGCTACCTCGCCGGCCCCAACGACGTCTATGTGTCCATGAACATGGTGCGCAAGAACGGCCTGCGCCGCGGCGACGCGGTGACCGGCGCGGTGCGTGTGCCCAAGGATGGCGAACAGCCCAACCAACGTCAGAAGTTCAACCCGCTGGTCCGGCTGGACACCGTCAATGGCAAGCCAGTCGAGGACGCCAAGAAGCGGCCCGAGTTCACCAAGCTCACCCCGCTGTACCCGAATACGCGGCTGCGCCTGGAAACCAGCACCGAGAAGCTGACCACCCGCGTGATCGACCTGATCATGCCGGTCGGCAAGGGCCAGCGTGCCCTGATCGTCTCGCCGCCCAAGGCCGGTAAGACCACGATCCTTCAGGACATCGCCAACGCGATCACCAGGAACAACCCGGAATGCCATCTGATGGTGGTGCTCGTCGACGAGCGTCCGGAAGAGGTCACCGACATGCAGCGCTCGGTGAAGGGTGAGGTCATTGCCTCGACCTTCGACCGTCCGCCGTCAGACCACACCCAGGCCGCCGAGCTCGCGATCGAGCGGGCCAAGCGCCTGGTCGAGCAGGGCAAGGACGTCGTCGTGCTGCTCGACTCGATCACCCGCCTTGGACGTGCATACAACAACGCATCGCCCGCGTCGGGCCGCATCCTGTCCGGTGGTGTCGATTCGACCGCGCTGTATCCGCCCAAGCGGTTCCTGGGTGCGGCCCGCAACATCGAAGAGGGCGGCTCGCTGACGATCATCGCCACCGCGATGGTGGAGACCGGTTCGACCGGCGACACGGTGATCTTCGAGGAGTTCAAGGGCACCGGCAACGCCGAGCTCAAGCTGGACCGCAAAATCGCCGAGCGTCGGGTGTTCCCTGCCGTCGACGTGAACCCCTCCGGCACCCGCAAGGACGAGCTGCTGCTTTCGCCGGATGAGTTCGCGGTCGTGCACAAGCTGCGCCGCGTGTTGAGTGGCCTGGACCCGCATCAGGCCATCGACTTGCTGATGAGCCAGCTGCGCAAGACGAAGACCAACTACGAGTTCCTGGTGCAGGTCTCCAAGACCGCCCCAGGATCGATGGACGCCGACTAAACGCGGTCACGGCACCAAGGCGGTCCGCGAACATCGCCGAGCGGACGCCGCCGTAGGTCACTAATCCGGAGCCTGCCGGAGTCCGGGCAGGACGTACCGGCGCACGTATCGCAAAACGGCTTCGGAATCATCGGCGTCAAGCGTTTCACCCGGCACGGTCGCGATGCTGATCAAGCTCCGAGCTACCCATTCCGACGCTTCGGCGATATCGGTCTCGGGATCGATCTCGCCGCGGTCGCGTGCGGCCACCAGGTAACGCGTCCAGAAGTCGGCCAGATCTGGCACCAATCCCTGCACACCTGCGCCGGCACACGCCGCAAACTCGTCGGGCTCTTCCATCCGCAGCTTCATCAGCAGTGCGCCCGGATCGTCGTAGGCGGTACGGCCGTGGCGGATACCCGCCGCAATCTGCCGATCGAGGCCCTCGAAGTGCTCGAGCATGGCGTGCGACTCCGACCAGTACGCATCGTTGAGTCGCACTATCGCGGCGCCCAGCAGCGAGGCCTTGTCGGGAAAGTGGCGGTAGAGCCAGCCCCTTGACACGCCGGCGACCTCGGCGACCTCGGATACCGTCGTCGATCGAATTCCCTTGGCGCGCATGCAGACTTCCGCCGCATCGATCAGGCGATCGCGTACGCTCTTGGTGGCGGTACTGCTCGTCACCCAGTGGTCTCCTCGTCGGTTCGCACGCCCAGCGGGGCATGATCAACGCATTGTGCCATCGTAGACACATTGGCAAATCTGTTGACTGGGAAGGTGTGGGCCATGGCGGACACGCTCCAGCGGCTGCTTCGTCAGCGCGCCGAACAAGACACGGTTGCGGTGAAGTACGGCGACCGCATCTGGACGTGGCGGGAGCACCTTGCTGAGGCCAGTGCGCAGGCCGCGGCGCTCATCGCAGCCGCAGATACTAAGCGGCCACTGCACGTCGGCGTGCTGCTCGGCAACACCCCAGACATGTTGACGGCGCTGGCCGCGGCGGGGCTGGGCGGATATGTGCTGTGCGGCATCAACACGACCCGCCGCGGCGACGCGTTGGCCCGCGACATCGCCAAGGTCAACTGTCAGTTCGTCATCACCGACGCCGAGCACCGGCATCTGCTCGACGAGGTCGAGCTTGAGGGGGTGACGCTGCTGGAGACGTCGAGCCCGCGGTGGGCTGAGCTCCTTGCCGGCGCACCATCGTTGACTCCGCACCGAGAGGCCGGCGCCGACGACACGTTCATGATGATCTTCACGTCTGGGACAAGCGGCTACCCCAAGGCCGTGCAGGTGGCTCACGCGATGGTGCTATTCGCGGGTACGGCGTTGGTCGACAAGTTCGAACTGAAAGCACAAGACACCTGTTACCTCTCGATGCCACTGTTCCACTCGAACGCCGTTGTGGGCGGCTGGTCGCCGGCGGTCGTCGCCGGCGCGACGATGGTGCCGGCCAAGTTCTCGGCGTCGAGCTTCCTCAACGACATTCGCCGATACGGCGCGACCTACATGAACTATGTCGGCAAGCCGCTCGCTTATGTCCTTGCGACCGAGGAACAGCCGGACGACCGTGACAACCCGCTTCGTGTCGCATTCGGAAACGAGGCGACCGACCGTGATATCGAGGAGTTCGGGCGCAGATTCGGTGTGAGAGTCGACGATGGGTTCGGCTCCACTGAGAACGCGGTGATCATCACGCGAACACCGGACACTCCGAAAGGCTCGATCGGTCAGGGCTTTCCGGGTGTCGCCGTTTACAACAGCGAAACCGTAACGGAGTGCCCCGTCGCCGAGTTCGATTCCAATGGTGCGTTGATCAACGGCGATCAAGCGGTCGGCGAGTTGGTGAATACGTCCGGGGCCGGGTTCTTCTCGGGTTACTACAACGACCCCGGTGCCACCGACGAGCGGATGCGGGATGGCATTTACTGGTCCGGCGATCTCGCGTACCGCGACGCCGACGGATGGATCTACCTGGCCGGACGCACCGCGGACTGGATGCGCGTCGACGGCGAGAACCTGACGACCGCGCCGATCGAGCGCATTCTGCTGCGCCTCCCCGCGATCAATCGCGTCGCGGTCTATCCGGTGCCCGACGAACTCGTCGGCGACCAGGTGATGGCCGCGATCGTCCTGCGGGACGGCGCCGAGCTCACGCCGAAGGAGTTCGAGCAATTTCTCGCGGCACAGCGCGACCTCTCGCCGAAGGCCTGGCCGCGCCATGTGTGGATCGCCGACGATTTGCCCAGCACCGCGACCAACAAGATCCTCAAGCGTGAGCTGATCGCCCGCGGCGTGGGTCCCGACGGCCGGGTGCTGTGGAAGCGCGAGGGCAGCAGCTTCCACATGCTGTAGTGGTCCAAGCCACCAGGAATACCGGCCCCCGCCGGTGCGTTTAGCCTGCTGGCGGTTGGGCTGGCATAATGGACCGCCGACCCTCGGTTCCGGTTCACGCCCGCTACCTCCCCAGATGGAGGGGCGACCCGGGGCCACGATTGAAGAGGAAACCATGAAATCGGGTATTCACCCTGACTACGTCGAGACCACCGTGCACTGCGGCTGCGGTAACACGTTCACCACGCGAAGCACGAAAAAGGGCGGACAGATCCATGTCGAGGTCTGCTCGCAGTGCCATCCGTTCTACACCGGCAAGCAGAAGATCCTCGACAGCGGTGGCCGGGTGGCCCGCTTCGAGAAGCGCTACGGCAAGCGCAAGGCCGGCGCCGATAAGGCCGCCGACAAATAGCTGTCTTCCCGACGCCCGATCTGTCGCTGGAGCGCAGGCCGGGCGTCGGTTTGCGTTTGGGGAAGGAGGACGACATGACGGACACCGCGCCCGCCGTTGAGGCGCTGCTGGCCGAGCATGCCGACCTCGAGCGGCAGCTGTCCGACCCGAACCTGCACGCCGATCCGTCGGCGGCACGCAAGGTCGGCCGACGATTTGCCAAGGTCTCACCGATCGTCGCGACGTACCGCAAACTGGAGGCCGCCCGAGGCGACCTGCAGGCCGCACGCGAACTCGCCCCTGATGATGAATCCTTCGCCGCGGAGGTCCCCGAACTCGAGGCCACGGTCGACGAGCTCGACACCCAACTGACCGACCTCCTCGCGCCCCGCGACCCGCACGACCCCGACGACATCGTGCTCGAGGTGAAGTCGGGCGAGGGCGGCGAGGAGTCGGCGCTGTTCGCCGCCGACCTCGCCCGGATGTACATCCGCTATGCCGAACGGCACCGTTGGACTGTCACGGTTCTCGACGAGACCACCTCGGACTTGGGCGGCTACAAGGATGCAACCCTGTCGATCAGGAGCAAGGGGGATTCGGCCGACGGTGTGTGGTCGCGGCTGAAGTTCGAAGGCGGTGTGCATCGCGTGCAGCGCGTTCCGGTCACAGAGTCGCAGGGCCGCGTGCACACTTCGGCGGCGGGAGTGCTGGTATATCCCGAACCTGATGAGGTGGAGGAAGTCCAGATCGACGAATCCGATCTGCGCATCGACGTCTACCGGTCGTCGGGCAAGGGCGGGCAGGGCGTCAACACCACCGACTCGGCGGTGCGCATCACCCACCTACCCACCGGCATCGTTGTCACCTGCCAGAACGAACGGTCACAGCTGCAGAACAAGACCCGTGCACTGCAGGTGCTCGCCGCGCGACTGCAGGCCCTGGCCGAGGAACAGGCACAGGCCGACGCTTCGGCAGACCGGGCCAGCCAGATCCGCACCGTCGACCGCAGCGAGCGCATCCGCACCTACAACTTCCCCGAGAACCGCATCGCCGATCACCGGATCAACTTCAAGGCGCACAACCTAGACCAAGTCCTCGATGGCGACCTCGACCCGCTGTTCGACGCGCTGGCCGCCGCCGACAAGCACTCCAGGTTGCAGATAACATGACCCGGCTCCGCCAGGTGATCGACGCCGCCGCGGTGGCGCTTGCCGAGGCGGGAGTCGGATCTCCGCGCACGGACGCCGAATTGCTCGCGGCTCACGCGGCCGGCTCCGACCGCGGTCGGCTCGCCATCACCGAGGCGAGCCCCGAATTCTTCGACCGGTATCACGGCCTCGTCGCCCTGCGCGCCAAGCGCGTGCCGCTGCAACACCTCACGGGCACTGCCGCGTTCGGCCCGGTGACCGTCCACGTCGGTCGGGGCGTATTCATTCCACGGCCCGAGACCGAGTCGATGCTGGAATGGGCTGTCGCGCAACACTTGCCGCAACATCCGCTCATCGTCGATCTGTGCACCGGCTCGGCTGCGCTGGCGCTGGCGCTGGCGAATCACTGGCCCGACGCCCGCGTCGTCGCAGTCGACGACTCCGAGGACGCGCTCGCCTACGCCCGCCGCAACGTCGCAGGTACCGCCGTCGGACTCGTCAAGGCCGACGTGACACACCGGGGCCTGTTGCCCGAATTCGACGGCGGTGTCGACCTTCTGGTAGCCAACCCGCCCTACATTCCCGACGGCGCGGCGCTGGAACCCGAAGTGGCCGAACATGATCCGCCGCATGCGCTGTTTGGCGGCCCGGACGGTATGTCGGTGGTCAACGTGATCGTCGAGCTGGCCGCACGGTGGCTGCGCGTCGGTGGCCGCTGCGCCGTCGAACACGACGACACCACGTCGGCGCTCACCGTCGAGGCTTTCACTCGCGCGGGCCGATTCGGCGACATCACCGCCCGAAACGACCTGACCGGCCGACCGCGGTTCGTCACCGCAACGCATGAGAGGCTGACGTCGTGACGGAGGTGTTCGACTGCGCCGACGCCGGGGCGCGGGCGGCCGGGATCGCTTCGGCGATCAGCGCGCTCAAGGGGGGCCGCCTGGTCGTGCTGCCGACCGACACGGTCTATGGGATCGGCGCCGACGCCTTCGACAGCTCGGCAGTCGCCGCGCTGCTGTCGGCGAAGGGCCGCGGCCGCGATATGCCCGTGCCGGTACTGGTGGGTTCGTGGCACACCATCGACGGGCTGGTGTACGCGGTCCCGCACAGCGCACGCGAACTCATCCGCGCGTTCTGGCCCGGCGCGCTGAGTCTCGTCGTGCGGCAGGCGCCGTCGCTGCAATGGGATCTCGGCGACGCGCACGGCACGGTCATGCTGCGGATGCCTCTGCACCCCGTCGCGATCGAGGTCCTGCGTGAGGTCGGGCCGATGGCCGTTTCGAGCGCCAACATCTCGGGCAGGCCCGCCGCGGTCACCGTCGACGACGCCCGGCATCAACTCGGCGAACTCGTCGAGGTGTATCTCGATGCCGGGCCCTCCGAACAACAGGCGGCCTCCACGATCGTGGATCTGACTGGGGCCCACCCACGCTTGCTGAGGCAAGGACCCGTCACCGTCGAGGCCATCGCGAAGGTACTCGGCATAGAGCCCGCGACACTGACGGATTGATCAGTTCCAACCCGGCGCGCCGAGCATGTGGATCTAGTCGGTAGGCATGCGGGAACCGTACGCCCACAAACTCGTCCAGTAGCGTTCATCCAATGGTGAGCGACGTGGCCGGCGGACTGCTCGCGCTCAACGACCGCGGGGCGGGTGTCCCGTTGCGCGAACTCGCACTGGTCGGCCTCACCGCGGCGATGATCACCTACTTCGCGACCGGATGGGTCAGGGTGCTGGCGCGCCGGCTCGGCGCCGTGGCCTATCCACGCGAGCGCGACGTGCACCATCAGCCCATCCCGCGGATGGGCGGGCTGGCGATGTACATCGGCGTCGTGGCCGCCGTCCTGCTTGCGTCCCAGCTCCCCGCGTTGACCCGCGGTTTCGTCTATTCATCTGGCATGCCCGCGGTGGTGGTCGCCGGCGGACTGATCATGGCCATCGGCCTGATCGACGACCGCTGGGGCCTGGACGCGTTGACTAAGTTCGCGGGTCAGATCACCGCCGCCAGCGTGCTGGTCACCATGGGCGTTGCGTGGAGCGTTCTCTACATACCTATTGGTGGCGTCGGAACCATCGTGCTGGATCAGGTGTCCTCGATCCTTCTGACGCTGGCGCTGACGGTGGCGATCGTCAATGCGATGAATTTCGTCGACGGGCTCGACGGGTTGGCCGCCGGGCTGGGTCTGATCACCGCGTCGGCCATCTGCATCTTCTCGATCGGGCTGCTGCGTGATCACGGCGGCGATGTGCTCTTCTATCCACCGGCGATGATCTCGGTGGTGCTCGCCGGCGCGTGCCTTGGCTTTCTGCCGCACAACTTCCACCCCGCCAAGGTCTTCATGGGCGACTCCGGCTCGATGCTGATCGGGCTCATGCTGGCCGCGGCCTCCACCACCGCGGCGGGCCCGATCTCGCAGACCGCATACGGCGCGCGCGACGTGTTCGCTCTGATGTCGCCCTTCCTGTTGGTGGTCGCGGTGATGTTCGTGCCGGCGCTCGACATGCTGCTCGCGGTGATTCGCCGGACGCGCGCGGGCGTGCACTTCTCGACCCCGGACAAGATGCACCTGCATCACCGGTTGCTGCAGATCGGTCATTCACACCGGCGGGTGGTGTTGCTCATCTATCTGTGGGTGGGCATCATCGCGCTGGGCGCCGCGAGCACGATCTTCTTCGATCCCCGCTATACGGGGGCGGTCATGCTGGCGGCGATCGTAGTCGCGATCGTGGTGACTCTGATCCCGCTTCTGCGCCGTAGCGATGACCAGTTCGAGGAAATGTACGACAAAAAGTAGTAGGCCCCCGTTTACCCCGTTAACCATGTGTTAGGGTGCTGCTAGAACCCGAAAAAACCTCGCGGGTTGCCGGCCTCCGCGCCGTCGGTTCACCACCGATCGGAACGGAACAACGACCGACAAAGGGAGCTACCCCTTGGGTGATTCCAGCGAGACCGTCGCCCTCCGATACGCTCGGGGCGCCACGCACAGGATTCATCGGGGCAACTCCCATGACCGCGGGATTGAGGTGACGCAGTGACGACGCCAGCGCAAGACGCGCCGTTGGTGTTTCCGTCCGTTGCATTCCGTCCGTTGCGCCTGCTTGCGATCTGTGTGGTGCTGACCGGCCTTGCGACGCTGGCGGCCGGACTACTCGGCCATGTGATGGTCGGCGTCTTCTTCGGCGTCGGCCTCGCGCTGGGTTTGCTCAACGCAGTGCTCGTGCAGCGTTCGGTGGAAGCCATTACCGCCGAGGCCCATCCGCTCAAGCGCAAGATGGCGCTCAACTCCGCTACCCGCCTGTTGGTGATGACGGTGATCGGCTTGACGATCGCGTTCATCTTCCGGCCGCAGGGCCTCGGTGTGGTGTTCGGAATGGCGCTGTTCCAGGTGGTGCTGGTGATCTCGACCGCCCTGCCGGTGATGAAGAAGATGCGGGCCGGTGCCGCTGACGGACTCGAAGGGGAGGCCAAACAGCAATGACTGAAACGATCCTCGCCGCAGCCGCCATTGAGGTCGGTCACCACGAGACAGCCAAGTGGTTCGGTCTAACGGTCAACACAGACACGGTGCTGGCCACCGCGATCGCCGCGGTGATCGTGATCGCGCTGGCGTTCTTCCTGCGCGCGAGCGTCACGTCGACCGGTGTGCCCGGCGGTGTGCAGCTGTTCTGGGAAGCGATCACCACCCAGTTGCGCAATCAGATCGAGACCGCGATCGGCATGAAGATCGCGCCGTTCGTGCTGCCGTTGGCGGTGACGTTATTTGTGTTCATTTTGGTGGCGAACTGGCTGTCGGTCTTGCCTGTGCAGTACACCGACTCGACGGGCGCGACGCACGAACTACTCAAGCCACCTGCATCGGACATCAACTTCGTGCTGGCGCTCGCGCTGTTCGTATTCATCTGCTACCACGCGGCTGGCATCTGGCGCCGAGGCATCATCGGGCACCCGGTGAAGTTGCTCAAGGGACACGTGGCGTTCCTTGCGCCGATCAACCTCGTCGAGGAGATCGCCAAGCCGATTTCGTTGTCGCTCCGACTTTTTGGCAACATCTTCGCCGGCGGCATCCTGGTCGCGCTTATCGCGCTGTTCCCGCCATGGATCATGTGGGCGCCCAACGCGATCTGGAAGAGCTTCGACTTGTTCGTCGGTGCGATTCAGGCGTTCATCTTCGCCTTGCTGACGATCCTGTACTTCAGCCAGTCGATGGAACTGGACGAGGACCACTAATGCTTGTCGATGAAACGAACTTGCCACAAATCCTGGTAGGACGGCCTACCAGTTATCAAGGAGGATAAGGAATGGATCCCACTATCGCTGCCGGCGCGCTCATCGGCGGTGGACTCATCATGGCCGGCGGAGCCATCGGCGCCGGTATCGGTGACGGTGTCGCCGGTAACGCGCTGATCGCCGGCATTGCCCGCCAGCCCGAGGCGCAGGGCCGACTGTTCACTCCGTTCTTCATCACGGTCGGTCTGGTCGAGGCGGCCTACTTCATCAACCTGGCGTTCATGGCGCTGTTCGTGTTCGCCACCCCGGTCAAGTAGTCCACTTCCATGGCTGACCCGAACGTCGTCCTTTTGGCGGCTGAGGAAGGCGGCGGTACAAACAACTTCCTCGTCCCCAACGGAACTTTCTTCGTCGTGCTGATCATCTTCCTGATCGTGCTCGGCGTGATCGGCAAATGGGTTGTGCCGCCGATCAGCAAGGTGCTGCGGGAACGCGACGCCATGGTGAAGCAGACCGTCGAGAACAGCCGAAAGGCGGCTGATCAATTCACCGCAGCCGACGAGGACTACCAGGCCGAAATGGCCAAAGCGCGTGGGGAAGCGTCGAAGGTTCGTGACGAGGCGCGAGCGCAAGGCCGAAAGATCCTGGAGGACATGCGGGGCCGGGCTTCCGACGAAGTGGCGTCGACGCTGCGGCAAGCTGACTCGGAGTTGAAGGAGCAAGCCCTATCGATCCAGTCCGACCTGCGGTCGTCGGTGGACAGCCTGTCGGTAACCCTGGCCCGCCGGGTGCTCGGCGTCGAGATCACCGCGGCCACCTCGGCTTCTGGGCGGTAGCGGCAATGTCGACATTCATCGGTCAGCTCGTCGGGTTCGCGGTCATCGTGTTCTTGATATGGCGCTACGTCGTTCCGCCTGTGCGCCGGATGATGACCACCCAGCAGGAAAACGTGCGAAAGCAGCTGGAGGACAGCGCCGACGCCAAGAAGCGGCTGGCGGAGGCCGAGAAGGCTCACGAAAAGGCCCTCGAACGGGCCAAGGCCGAGGCCAAGCGGGTGATCGCGGAGGCGCGGGCGGATTCCGAGCACATCGCAGAGCTGCTGCGCGCCCAGGCCGACGCCGAGGTTGAGCGGATCAAAGTGCAAGGCGCCCAGCATGTTCAGCTTCTGCGCGCACAGTTGATTCGCCAACTCCGTCAGGATCTGGGCAGCGAATCGGTTCGTCGTGCAGGCGAATTGGTGCGCGAGCACGTTTCGGATCCCGATTCGCAGTCGGCCACCGTCGATCGTTTCATTGACGAACTCGACTCGATGGCCCCCTCGGAGGCTGTGGTTGAAGACCGCGCGACCGCACGCCTGCGGTCGGCGAGTCGGGAATCACTGGCGGCGCTGGTGCAGAAGTTCGACGAGGTGACAGCAGACCTCGGACCCCGCCAGATGTCTTCAGTGGCCGATGATTTGGCCTCGGTCGCCAAACTGCTGACGCGCGAGCCGATCCTGACGCGGCATCTCGCGGACCCGGCCGACGACCCCGAGCCCAAGGTGGGCCTGCTGGAGACGTTGCTCGAGGGCAAGGTCGGTGACACGGCGCTGGAGGTGCTGAAGGCTTCGGTCTCGGGACGCTGGTCGTCCGACGCTAACCTGGTCGACGCCGTCGAACATGTCGCGCGGCTGGCGGTGCTGGTGCGCGCTGAGCGTGAAAACGTGGCCGGCGACGTCGAAGAACAACTCTTCCGGTTCAGCCGCATCCTCGATGCGCAGCCACGGCTGGCCACCCTGCTGAGCGACTACAGCGCGCCTGCCGAGGGCCGGGTCAAGCTGGTGCGCGATATCCTAGACGCCGGCTCCAGAGTGAATGCCGCTACGGTCCAGCTGCTTTCGCAGACGGTCGAGCTGCTTCGCGGCGAACGCGCCGACGAGGCCGTCCTCGATCTGGCCGAGCTCGCAGTGGCCCGCCGAGGCGAAGTGGTTGCGCATGTCAGCGCAGCAGCCGACCTCAGCGACGCGCAGCGGACACGGCTGACAGAAGTATTGACCCGCATCTACGGGCACCCCGTTTCCGTGCAACTGCACGTTGACCCGGAACTGCTGGGCGGGCTGAACATCGCCGTCGGCGACGAGGTGATCGACGGCACGCTCTCGTCGAAACTTGCAGCCGCCGAGACCAAGCTGCCTGACTGAACGACAACGAACGTAAAGACCCCAATCCGTAAGAGCAGGAAGACGAAAACCCATGGCAGAGTTGACTATCTCCGCTGACGACATCCAGGGTGCGATCGAGGAGTATGTCTCGAGGTTCACCGCCGATAGTGCGCGCGAGGAGATCGGTACGGTCGTCGATGCCGGCGATGGTATCGCGCACGTCGAGGGCCTGCCATCGGTGATGACACAGGAACTGCTGGAATTCCCGGGCGGGGTGCTCGGGGTGGCCCTCAACCTCGACGAGCACAATATCGGCGCGGTCATCCTGGGCGACTTCGAACAGATCGAAGAGGGCCAGCAGGTCAAGCGCACCGGCGAGGTTTTGTCGGTGCCCGTCGGCGACGCCTTCCTCGGCCGGGTCGTCGACCCGCTCGGCCACCCGATCGACGGCCGGGGCGACATCGACACGGAAACCCGTCGCGCGCTGGAGATCCAGGCGCCGTCAGTCGTGCAGCGGCAGGGTGTGAGCGAGCCGCTGCAGACCGGCATCAAGGCCATCGACTCGATGACCCCGATCGGCCGCGGCCAGCGGCAGCTGATCATCGGCGACCGCAAAACCGGCAAGACCGCGGTCTGTGTGGACACCATCCTCAATCAGCGCCAGAACTGGGAATCCGGCGACGAAAAGATGCAGGTGCGCTGCGTCTATGTGGCGATCGGGCAGAAAGGCACCACGATTGCCGCGGTGGCCCGTGCGTTGGAGGACGGCGGTGCAATGGAATACACGACGATCGTCGCCGCACCCGCTTCGGACTCCGCCGGTTTCAAATGGCTTGCGCCCTACACCGGTTCGGCCATCGCCCAGCACTGGATGTACGAGGGCAAGCACGTGCTGATCGTCTTCGATGACCTGTCCAAGCAGGCCGAGGCCTACCGTGCGATCTCGCTGCTGCTGCGGCGGCCGCCGGGCCGCGAGGCCTACCCGGGCGACGTGTTCTACCTGCACTCGCGCCTGCTCGAACGCTGCGCCAAGCTCTCTGATGAGTTGGGCGGCGGCTCGCTGACCGGCCTGCCGATCATCGAGACCAAGGCCAACGACATCTCGGCCTACATTCCGACCAATGTCATCTCGATCACCGACGGCCAGTGTTTCCTGGAGAGCGACCTCTTCAACCAAGGTGTGCGTCCGGCCATCAACGTCGGTGTGTCGGTGTCCCGCGTGGGTGGTGCCGCACAGATCAAGGCGATGAAGGAGGTGGCCGGCTCGCTGCGGCTGGATCTGTCTCAGTATCGCGAGCTGGAATCGTTCGCCGCCTTCGCCTCGGACCTGGACGCCACGTCGAAGGCGCAGCTGGAGCGCGGTGCCCGACTCGTCGAGCTGCTCAAGCAGCCGCAGTACCAGCCGATGCCGGTCGAAGAGCAGGTCGTGTCGATCTTCCTTGGTACGAGGGGACATCTGGACACCGTTCCGGTCGAGGACGTCACCCGCTTCGAGACCGAGTTCCTCGATCACCTGCGGGCGTCTGAAGAGGGCATCCTCACGGAGATCCGCGAGTCTGGAAAGCTCGGCGATGAGCTCAGCGACAAGCTCGAAGAGGCGATCAACCACTTCAAGAAGGGCTTCGCGGCGTCCGACGGCAGCTCGGTCGTTCCCGACGAGCATGTCGATGCGCTGGATGAGGGAGACCTCGGCAAGGAATCGGTGAAGGTTCGCAAGCCTGCACCGAAGAAGAAGTAGCCGAGATGGCGGCCACACTTCGCGAATTGCGCGGACGTATCCGCTCCGCCGGGTCGATCAAGAAGATCACCAAGGCCCAGGAGCTGATCGCGACGTCGCGCATCGGCCGGGCGCAGAGCCGCCTTCAGGCGGCGCGGCCGTACGCGTTCGAGATCACCGCCATGCTCACCAACCTGGCGGCGGAGGCCGCGCTGGACCACCCGCTGCTCGTTGAGCGCGACGAACCGAAACGCGCAGGCATTCTGGTGGTTTCATCCGACCGAGGTCTCTGTGGGGGGTACAACTCGAACGTGTTCCGTCGCGCCGAGGAATTGTTCTCGCTGATGCGGCGGGAGGGCAAGGCCCCGATCGTCTACACAGTGGGCCGTAAGGCGCTGAATTACTACCGGTTCCGCAACTGGAAGATCAGCGAGTCGTGGAGCGGGTTCTCCGAGCAGCCGACGTACGAGAAGGCTCAGGAGATCGCCTCGACGCTGGTCGACACCTTCCTTGCCGGGGCGGACGACGTGGGTGACGATCCGGGGCCCGACGGCGTCCTTGGTGTCGACGAGCTGCACATCGTGTCCACCGAGTTCAAGTCGATGATGTCGCAATCCGCGGTGGCGCACCGCATCGCCCCGATGGTGGTCGAATACGTCGAGGAGACCGGCCCGCGAACGCTGTATTCGTTCGAGCCTGACGCGACAACGCTTTTCGACGTCCTACTGCCGCGGTACATCAGCACGCGCATCTATGCGGCCCTGCTGGAATCGGCGGCGTCGGAGCTGGCGTCGCGTCAGCGGGCGATGAAGTCGGCTACCGACAACGCCGACGACCTCATCAAGGCGCTCACACTCGAGGCCAACCGCGAGCGGCAGGCGCAGATCACCCAGGAAATCAGCGAGATCGTCGGTGGCGCGAACGCGCTGGCCGGCGCAAGCCGCTAGTCCCTTAGAAAGAAGAAGAGATGACCGCTACCGCCGAAAAGACCGACAAGGCAACGAAGAGCGACACAAACGGTCGCGTGGTGCGGGTGACCGGTCCCGTCGTCGACGTTGAATTCCCCCGCGGCTCGGTGCCCGAACTATTCAACGCGCTGCACGCCGAGGTCACGTTCGAGGAGCTCGCCAAGACGCTCACTCTCGAGGTGGCACTGCATCTCGGCGACAGCCTGGTGCGCTGCATTGCGCTGCAGCCGACCGACGGCCTGGTCCGCGGCGTGGATGTCGTCGACACCGGTGGGTCGATCTCGGTCCCGGTCGGTGACGGCGTCAAGGGCCACGTCTGG
>DATARY010000085.1:0-3500 GCA_036263935.1 Mycobacterium sp. | reverse complement strand
GTGCGTTCTGCGCCAACGTATGTGCGGCCGAGGTGGCGCCGAACGGCAGCAACCAGTCGGCGCGACGGCCTCCCGACGGAACGATCTTGCCCTGCTTCATCTGCTCGTTGAAGGTGGCTTCCCACAATGTCCGAAAGCAGAGCACGTGCCGGGCCAGCCCGCCGGCGATGGCGAGCATCGCGGCGATCACCGAGCCACCGGGGCCGAAAGTCTCGATGCCGCCGTTGTGCCATGTCGGCCGAATGCCCAGCGCAGCTTCCAAAGAGGTGACCCCGCCCTCGCCGAAGCCGCCGAGGTTGCCGCCGCCGGGGTAGGTCGACAAGCCGTCGATGTCGTCAATCGTCAGGCCGGCGTCGGTGATCGCGGCCTCGCAGGCCGCGACGGTCAGCGACAGCGGTGACACCATCAACCGTCGCCCGATCTCCGACATGCCGATTCCGGTGAGCGCCACCTTGTCTTCGAATTTCTCCGGCGTCAGCATCGGCCGCACGAACTCTCCGAACCGCTCCGGTTCGATCTCGTCGATCGGCAACGCCGCGGGTTCGGCATCGTCGACGAGACGGAACAGCGGCAGCCAGACGTCTTCGTCGTGCTCGAAGACGACCTCCACCTGCTGGCCCAATTCAAGTTGCTCGGGATCACAGTCGATGATGTTGGTGGTCAGTCGAACTCGCGGGTCTTCGGCGATTGCGACCTGGGCGACGACGTAGGGGGCGGGTAAGCCCGGCACGCTGAAGCGATGGTTGACGGTGAATCCGGCCAACGTGGCTCGGCCCGAGACCGCCCGCACTTTCAGGTTGTGCGAGCGGCAGTATCGGCACACCGGGGCCGGCGGATGGATGAGCGCGGTGCAATCGCCGCATTCCTGCAGACGAAGCTTGCCGTCGGCACCCGAGGTCCAGAAGAACTCGTTGTCGATCGTGATCAACGGCAGCGGACGTCCGGTCAACGGGTGAACCCCCACTCGGCTTCGTTCGCTTCGGTTTTGAGATTTTCGGCCGCATCGTCGGCGCCCACCGACCTCTCATGCGGCTCGGCGTCGCGGTGCTCGCCCCACTCGGTGATCGCGTGCACCGGGCAATCCAGCAGTGCCCGCTTCACGGCATCGCGGTCGCCTTCGGGGACTTCGCCGTCGCCTTCCAGCGATGCGTATCCCCAGTCGTCGAGGGAGAAGTACCCGGGCGCGTGCTTGGCGCACACGCCGAAGCCGTCGCATACCGTGCGGTCCAGACGGATTCTCAAACCTGGCTCACCGCCTCTACCTGGTAGGGACGGTCGGCCGTGAACGCGCCGAGTTGGCATGTCTGGCAACCATTGTGGAGGTGGCGCTGGACGACGTCGGGGAACTTCGCCAATAGGCTCGCGGCGATGTTGGTCGCGGCGTCGAGCGTCGCGCATGCACCACGGCCGCGAAGCACTACCGACCAGCGGCGTAACCGGGCCAGGTCCTCCTCGGTCGCGGCGCCGTCGCGCAGCGCCCCGGCGGCCGCCGCCATCGCCGCGGTCCCGTTGAAACAGGAACCGCATTGCCCGGCGTTTTCGCGGTCGAAGTAGGCCAGTACCGACGCGGCAACCGCGAGCGGGCATTCATCGGTGATCAGCGCTATCGCGCCGTTGCCCAGGCCGCTTCCGAGTCCGCGCAGTGTCTCGTAGTCCAACGTGGCGTCGAGCACGCCGCGATCGAGCAGGCCGGCGAAGTAACCGCCCATCAGCACACCTTGTACTTGGTCGGGCGAAACACCGTGCAGGGCAAGCAGTTCTGGGAACGGCAGACCATGCGGAATCTCATACAGACCGGGCGCACGGCCGGCACCGGTGACCGTCACCAGGAAGCTGCCGGGCGACTCCGACGTGCCCAGCGAGCGAAACTCGGCTGAGCCGTGGTGTTGCAGGTAGGGCAGGCTGGCCAGCGTTTCCACGTTGCTCACCAGCGTGGGCAGTCCGCCGACACCCTCCTGAAAAGGCCGCGGCGGCTTGTCAGTCGGCTTGACCGGACCGCCGTTCAGCGCGCGAACCGCGGCGGTTTCTTCGCCGGCGACGTATCCCGGCTCGACGCTCCGGACTTCAACCGCGATGCCGTCGAAGGCGCCCGGTCCAAGCTCGGCCAGTGCGGCTTCCACACTGCGCGCAGACTGTGGGTCGGACACATAGACATAGGTGCGGTCAGCACCCACCATCGCGGCGGCAAGTCGCAGTCCGTCAAGGATCAGATGCGGCCGCTGCCGTAACAACCATCTGTCCTTGATCGAAGCCGGTTCGCCCTCTTCGCCGTTGGCCACAACGACGGCGCCACCGGCGGCGCGACCGTTGTCGCGTACCGCGCGCACCTTTACCGCGAGCGGGAAGCCGGCCCCGCCCCGCCCGAGGAGCCCGCCCGACTCGACGTCGCCCACCAATTCGTCAGCTCCGGCGAGCGGCCGATAACCACCGAGTTGCCGGTATGCGGCAAGGTCTTCGCGGTCCCGGCCAACTTGGTCGCTCAGCAGCCTTGGCGTGAAGCCGGGCCAGGAGCCGATGGTGATGACTGGCGCGGCGCTGGTCTCCATCAGCTTGCTCCCGACGTCACAGTTAGGCTTGCGCACATGCGAACCGCAGTCGTGCGGGTCAATGTCGACCCAGACAACGCGCTGGCGCCTGCACAACTAACGGAGGGCATGGCGGCGCTCCTCGATGGTGTCGGTCACGTGGGTGGCGATGTCCTGGTCAAGGACCTCGGGGCCATGCCTGCCGGTCGCCGCGAGGTCGAGCTGTTGATCACCTGTGACGACGTCGACGCGGCCAAGCAGGCAGCTGTTGACCTGTGCGCCAACGCTTTTGCGACCTTCCCGGTCGCCGGTGTGATCACCTTCGTCAGCCGGGGAACCGATGATGATGCGCACGGCGTGCTGGCCGGCTTCGGGCTCACCGGCGACATTGTCCGGACGCCCGGCGACGACGGCTACGACATCGTGCATGTGACATTGCGTGAAGCCGATCTCGAACGTATTCCGGAGAGCCGGATCCATACGGCGCTGGAGGCGTCCTTGAACTGCGAGGTGCACATTCGCACGGTGTAGATGCATCAGTGCCCCAGGAACTCCAGGATCGCCGGTGCCGCCTGCACCCAGGTGTCAAACATGTTGAAATGCTTGGCTTTGCCCTGGGCGCGAGCCTCGGACGCGCGCTCCCAGGCATCCTCCGGCCAGGGCGGGTCGATCAGCTTGGATCCCTT
The DNA here is from genome assembly GCA_036263935.1 of Mycobacterium sp. Classification (GTDB taxonomy): domain Bacteria; phylum Actinomycetota; class Actinomycetes; order Mycobacteriales; family Mycobacteriaceae; genus Mycobacterium. Next base: position 289 of record DATARY010000085.1, on the reverse strand, counting down.
GATCAAGCAGCTGACCTCCAGCGATGTCCGCTTGGGGTGATCCAAGTCGTTCTCGCCGCCACGAATGATCAAAGTGGGGATCTTGATTCGATCGAACATCTCGTCCTCAACGCCCGGAATCGTCTGTCCCGGTTTGGAAACGAACGCGTTGAGCCAGCGGAGCATGAGCTTGAGGAACTCGTCGGAGTTGAAATCAAGGAAGCGCTGCTTGTTGGCCGGGTTCTCCTCGATGCGCTCGCCCCACTCCGGCACCTTGATCACGCCGTCCATTCCGGTACCGCGCACCGCG